>CAMLSH010000145.1 GCA_946482625.1 uncultured Opitutaceae bacterium | reverse complement strand
CCCCACCCACGCGCCACCGCCCCGACAAAATAAAACCGGGGTGACGACCTTCGTCATCACCCCGGCGTAGTTTACTTTATTATTCAGGCGAGCGGCTGTGCGAAACCGATTTCGACAACCCTGCTGCGCACCACAATTTCGACCACCCGACGGAAACCCGTTTTAAAGGGAGACTCCGACTTGGTCGCTAAGCTGCGGTCCACTTCTTCACCTTGGACGCTCCCAGTGTCGCGCTTGCCGTCTTCGCGTGCAGACCCTTCTGCGCGCTCGGTTCCAGCAAACGAATAGGCGACCGGAGAACCGGCCAGCCCACTAGGAATCCCAACGTGGATGTATCTGATCATGTCGTTCATGGTTAGACGGAAGGCTCGCAGCGGTTACCCGCCTGAACCCTCCCCGCTAAACACGAACAACCTCAAAGAACGCCCCTTTCATCGGCCGCCCGCGCCCAGAAGTCAAAGCCTCGCGCAGGATAATTGCATCTCATACAGATTTTTGACCGGCGCATTCCATGCCGTAGATACGACGGCCTTTTCGCCGCTCAACCAACTACTTGCCCAACTTTTTGAGCGACTTATTGATCTTCTCGACGTCGCAAATCTCGGGGTCGTAAACCGGCCCCAGCCACTCCAGCCATTCCCGACCGAGGTCGGTGTTGGGCTCCTTGATGCAGGCCAGCATGTCGTGAAAAGCGTCCAGCCCGCCGCAATCCTCCGGCGGCCCGGCCCGCTCGCCGCCAGTGCAGATCGGATAACTCACGCCCTTCTCGACCGGCACGACCTTCTCCACGCGCACCTCAACCTCCCAGCCTTCGCCGAATTGGTAGTGATAAAGCATCTTGTCGCGCGAACCCAGATCGAGATCCGAAAGCGCCACATCGCGGTCGTCTTCGATCACCAGTTCCTCTTTACGAAACGGGTTCCCAAACCGCTGATCGTCCACCGTGAACACGTGCGTCTGATAATCGAACCACTCAAACGCCACTTGGATGGAATCGTGCAAACGGCTCAGCCACATCGTCTCGCGCACGACCAACCGCCGCCAGATCCGCGGGCTACAGCCGGCCACGGTCAAGCGCAGCGAAAACGCCTTTTCAGCCGGTTTCTTGGCGCCGGAGCCTTTGCCTTCGAGCAGCGAAATCATGCAGGGCTGAGACAAAAAGCCACCGCCTCCCTCCCACGCAAGCCCCGTAGACGCCCCCCGCCAAGCGCCCCACCCCAAAAACCACCCGCCCCCTCACCCGATGTAACGTACTACGTTACATCGGAGCTCGGGGCACCCAGACCACTCGGACCCGAGGGTTGGCGGCGCGGCCAGTTAACTCTCCGCGCCGTCACCAGACTCTGGCGACGCGCTTTGACTCCAACACCGCCTCCGCCTCGTCCGGCAGCACGCTCAAAAAATCCAAGGCCGTGCGCTCCTCGATCTCGTCGATGCTGACGACGTATTTTCCAAGTTCGTCGCCCTCGGCCGTTTCCTGCGGAAACAAAAACGCCTGTGCCCGCACGCGCCCGTCGCTCTCGTCGACCACGATCATAAAAAACCCCTCAGGCACCGCCACGCGTCGCTGCAACTTCGTCGGCTGAGCTCCAAACACCGGCCCCGCCATCACCCACACTTCGCCAAACCGCGCCGCATAACTCGTCGCGATTTTCATCTCCAACTCCCGCCAAAGTCCCGCGTTCAACCCATGTTTCTGCGGCACGATGTTCGACATCAAAAACGTCTCCTCCTGCGCTGCCTTTCCATAGCGCGTCGCGATCGCGTAGTTCGGCGCCAGATGCCCGCGATCGTATCCGCTTCGTGAATAATCCTCAGGCTCCACCCGCGCCGCCGTCCGCACATCCACCCGAAAATCATCCGGTCGTTTCGGCGCCTCCAGTGCCTCCACGTCGCGCACGCGATACGCCGCCCACAGCGGATTCCCCAGCGCCTCGCTGTAGCCAACCAGATAACCCTCGTTCGCCAGCACCCGCAGTACCTTGCGGTTCGTTATCGGCAACTCGCCTCCGTAAACGTGCGTCTGCACCTCCGAGTGATTTTCCCCGAGCGCGACCGCTCCACCGACGAAGTCTTCGCTCCCGTAAATCTGCCAAAGATCCCACGCGACCTCGAACGCGGTGACGTTCTTCTGCCCACCCGCCCAATTCCCGACCAGCCGCGCGACCTCCTCTTTGCGCGCCGGCGGTTGAAATAAAAACCACCCGCCGATCAGTCCCCACAATACGAGGTTCGCGACGACAAACACCTTCGCGCGCCGGAACGACCGCGGCAGCGCACCAGCAGATTTTCTTCGAGCCATGTGTGCCGCAGAAGCCTGCGATCCCCCGCCCCGCCGCAAGCCGCAAATTCCCAAACCACCCGCGCGCTCACCTATTCGCCCGTAGCCGCGCTTGTTAAAGCGTGGCCGCTCGGGAGCGTCAGCCACACCAATGGCCGACGCTCTCGAAAACCGCTCCTACTCAAAATCAGAACCGATGCGTCGCCGTCACGCCCACCTGGCGCGGATCGGCGCGCGACTCATACCGCGTCGTGTCGTAGTTCGGATCTTCGTTGCCGAAGAAAAACACGCGCCGGTCGTACTCTTTGTCGAATGCGTTGCGCACCCAGACCGTGAACGTCCACTCCCGCCAGGCGTAGCCGAGACTCGCGTTCACCACGTTAAACGCCCGCCGCTCTTCGTCGTGATTGTTCGAGTCGTAGAAACGCGCCCGGCCCACCAACTCCACGCTGCCGGAAAAACCCTGCTCTGCCTGATAACGCGTGCCGAGCGTGTATCCATACTTCGGTGTGTTCGCGAGACGACGATCTCCCGCGAGCGAGCCGTTGGACAACGCAAACGTGTCGAGCTGCGAATCCATCAACGCGAGCGACCCACTGACCGACCACTGCGACGTCAGCGCAAAGCGGCTCGCCGCTTCGAGGCCGCGCACACTCGCGCTCTCTGCGTTGTCCGTAAAGAAGCGGTAGCTGCCGCCGAAGCCCGCCGAGTCACGCACCTGCGTGTCTTCCCGCTCGATATCGAAGAGCGTCACTTCCCCCGTCAGCCGCTGCTCCAGCCAGCTGCCGCGCACGCCCGCTTCGTACGTCCACAGATATTCCGTCTCGTAGCTGAGCGGATCGACCGCCGGATCGATGCGCGCATCCACATTTATGCCGCCGGCCTTGTACCCGCGCGTCACCGACACAAACGCGACATGCCGCGATGTGAGATCGTGCTCCAGCGTGAGCTTCCCGCCCGCGAGGGTGTCGTCGAATTGCGGGCTGATCCGCACCGGCGTGTCGTACGTGTTCGGCGTTTTGCGATAACGCGTTTTCAACCCCGCGCCCGAAACATCCACATGTTCCACGCGCAGCCCGAGAATCGCCCGCGTGCGTGCGCTGAAGTCATGCGAGAGCTGGCCAAACAACGCGAAATTCCGCGCGCGATAATCCGTCGCCAGTCCACGGATATTGCCCGGGTCTTCGTTCGTATAAACGCTGTCCTCATCGATCCCTGAAAAATACGCGCCGAGCGTCCAGCGGTCGATCCAGCCCAGCGCTTCCTTCGTCGCCGTCGAATCCAGCTTCAACTCCTGGCTGAAGCCGTCCCGCTCGCGACGCAGATCGCTAAAGCCTTCGTATGACGCCGCAGTCCAGTCGTCGTCATAGCTGTAAACCGACTCCACTGCCGAACCGCCCGTCACCGTCGTAAGCCGCACATCCGCCAGCCCTGAGTAAGTCCCGCGTACACTTCCCGCCAACGAACGCTGCTCATCGCGCCCCGGCTGATCGCTGTACGTGTAAGTGCCGTTGTTATCCAAGGCGAAGTCATCGAAGCCGTTGTCGACGTCCGAGTAGAGAGCCGCCGCCTCCCAGCGCCAGACAGCGTTCGGATTAAACGTGAGCCGCAACCGCGCCGTGAACTCGTCGCGTGCATTCGTATCGGCATTCAGGGTACGATTGAAGCGGAAGCCATCGCTCTCCGATTGCTGCACCGCCAGCCGCATCATGAGTTTCTCCGGCGACGCCTTCATCAAAGGCCCGCCCACCGCGAAACCGCCCGAGCGAAGCGAATCTTCGCCCGCCCGCGCTTCGATTTGTCCCGTCCAGAACGGCGTCGGCTCGTTCGTGACCAGCCGCACCACACCGCCCGCCGCATTCGCGCCAAACGCGCCCGCCTGCGAGCCGCGCAACACTTCCACCTGCTTCACATCGAAGGTGCTGCCCAGCGTGCCGAGCCCGGTGAAATCGAGATCATCGACCAGAAAACGCACCGTCGAATCCGGCGTCTCGCCCTCGTACTGCGAGTTTTCGCCGATGCCGCGGATCTGGAAATAACGCGGCCGCGAAGTCCCACCCGTCCACGTCAGATTGGGCGTCTGATCGGCCAGATCGCCGAAGTGACTGACTCCGCCCGCCCGCAACGCCTGATCGTCAAAGACGGTCACACTCGCCGGAATGCGATCGAGCGACGATTCCCAAAGATCCGCCGTGACGCGCACCGGCGCCAGCACGACATCGGGCGCGGAATCACGCGTGGCCGCAGACGGGGCGGCCGGTTGCGCGGATTGCGCGGACGCGATCAACGGAATTACAGCCGCAAATGCGGCCAAAGTGAGGAGTGAGGAGACGTTCGTTGGTTTCATAGGCGTTGAGTGCCACCGGAACGGTTCTCCAGAAAAAGACGCGAAGCCGTGAGACTTCGCCTGCTGTTTTCCTTCGCCGGAATGATCCGTTCAGGTTCGAAGGGTCCGATCGCCGATCGTGCGATCATCTCAGCCCTCCGACGGAGGACACCCCTACAGGCAAAGTCCGTGAAAACGTCCACGCCCCGTCCATGCAAGGGAAAGTTTCCGCACCGTCCGCCTTGCCCGTCGAAAAACTTGGCGCAACTTTCCCGACCGTTTGGCGTTAAATCAACTTACTCCACTCGTCCATTCTGCCCCGTAACCCGACCGCCGCCGACGACGTTCCCAGCCCCATGTTCTCCCAGCCTTTCTCACACGTCTGCGTTTCCGCTCTCGTCATGTTTTCCTCCGTCTCCCTTGCAGCGACCGGCGACACGCGCGCCTCAAGCCCCGCTTTCCAGCAGCAACCCTACACGTGGAAAAACGTCCACATCGGCGGAGGCGGTTTCGTTACCGGCATCGTTTTTCATCCCGCCGAAAAAGATCTCGTCTACGTTCGCACCGATGTCGGCGGCGCCTATCGCTGGGACGCCGCGCAAAATCGCTGGGCTCAGCTCATCGACTTCATCGGCCTCGCCGATGCCAACCTCACGGGCATCGAGAGTCTCGCGGTCGATCCCCGCGATCCGCAGCGCATCTACCTCGCCGCCGGCACCTACACCAACCCGCACGTCGGCAACGGCGCCATACTACTCTCCTCCGACCGCGGCCATACGTTCAAACGCGTCGACATGCCCTTCAAAATGGGCGGCAACGAAGCCGGTCGCGGCAACGGCGAACGCCTCGCGGTCGATCCGCACGACGGACGCATTCTCTTCTTCGGCGCCCGCGCCGACGGCCTCTGGCGCAGCGCCGATCGCGGCGAGACGTGGAAACAGGTCACGAGTTTTCCCGCCCTCGCCACGTCCGAATCCGCCCGCGCGGGCGACCGCTGGAACCAAGCCGTCGGGATCGTCTGGATACTCTTCGATCCCCGCGACGGTTCCGACGACCAACCAACGAACACACTCTACGCCGCCGTCTCCTCGCCTGAAGGCGGCCTCTTCCGCAGCCGCGACGCCGGTGCCACATGGGAACCGCTCCCCGGCCAGCCCGCCGGTCTCCGTCCGACCCGCGCCGCGCTCGCGTCCGACGGGCGCCTCTTCCTCGCCTTCGGCAACGACCCCGGCCCCAACACCATGACCGATGGCGCAGTCTGGATCTACGATCCAAATACCAACGACCGCTGGACCGACATCACCCCGCTGCGCTCCGACAAAAAGCCCTTCACCGGCTTCGGCTACGGCGCCATCGCGCTCGATCCGTCGAACCCCGACATCGTCATCGCCACCACGTTTTGCCGCTGGGACCCGCACGACGAAATTTTCCGCAGCACCGATGGCGGTAAAACGTGGCAGACGCTGATGAAAAATTCCCGCTGGGATTTCGCCCGCTCGCCGTGGGCGCAACATCACGAAGCGCACTGGATCGCCGACTTCAAAATTGATCCCTTCAATGCCGACCACGCGCTCTTCACGACCGGCTTCGGCCTCTGGGCGTCGCGCGATCTCGCGACCGCCGTCGATTCCGCGCGTGGCGTGCAATGGTGGTTCAAAAACGAAGGCCTCGAAGAAACCGTCCCCCTCGGCCTCATCAGTCCGCCCGAAGGCGCGCCGCTCCTCAGCGCCCTCGGCGACCTCGACGGCTTCAAACACGACCAGCTCGACCAAGCCCCGCTCCAATTCGCCGGCCCACCCCGCTTCGCCAACAGCGAGAGCATCGCCTTCGCCGGCCAGAAACCCGCCGCACTCGTCCGCGTCGGCACCATCCGCCGACGCACGACCGAGATCCGCGGTGCGTATTCAATCGATGGAGGCGCCAGTTGGACCGCGTTCGCCACCGAACCTCCCGGCGACGGCGGCGGCCGCGTCACCATCACTGCCGATGGCGAAACGATCGTCTGGACGCCCTGGCGCAGCCGCGCCCACGCCACTCGCGATCACGGCAAAACCTGGACCGCCTGCGAAGGCCTCCGAGCCGGCCAGATCCCCGTCGCCGATCGGGTGAACGCAAAAAAACTCTACGTCTACGACGACGCCACCGGCAGCCTCCTCGTGAGCGACGACGCCGGCGTTACCTTCACTCCCCGTGCCACCGATCTCCCGAAGGCGTCCGTCACACCCGGCGGTTTCGGCGGCGGCGGCGTCTCGGAAGTTTCGCTACATCCGGTTCCCGAGCGCAGCGGCGCCCTGTGGATGGCGAGCCGCCACCACGGCCTTCGCTTCTCGGCCGACGGAGGAAGCACCTTTGTCGCAGCTCCCGCCGTCGCCGAAGCGTACTCGCTCGGCTTCGGCAAAGCCGCGCCCGGTCGCGATGAGCCCGCGCTCTATCTCTTCGGAAAAATCGCCGGCACCGCCGGTCTCTTCCGTTCCGACGATTCCGGCGCGACGTGGATACGCATCAACGACGACCAGCATCAATTCGGCTGGCTCAATCAGGTCACCGGCGATCCGCGCGTGTATGGCCGCATCTATTTCGCCACCGGCGGTCGCGGCATCTTCTACGGCGAGCCCGCGCACTGATCGCGAGGATGACTCGCGATGGTTGAGCGCCCCCTTTCGCTCGAGTCTCCGGTCGCTAAAAACATGAAGGCCGCCCCTTACCAGGGCGGCCAGCATGACCTAACACCAAGCAAACCGTAAGAACTACAAACAAGTAATCGTTCCCCTAGGAACGTTACTGACTACGCGGAGATAGACTCGGTGTTTTCAATTTCGCTCAAAAATTCCGGAATTAATTTTCTGCTAAATCCGAAACACGTTTCTGCCACAAAACACGGGGCCTAGGCAGCGAGGGAAGGCGCTGCCACGTCCCACGTCGCGGCACGATCCCTACACATTCGTCCACCGTCCAGGCGTCGCCGTCCCGCCGTTCAAACCGTCGCCGCGTTCAAATATCGCACGCGCCCGCGACGTCGTCGTGAGCGACCGCGCGTCCTAAGACAGGGGCGCCCTTTTGAGTAACCGGTGTGTTCTTCAACGGATAACGGAAGGTCCGCCCTTCGTAATTATGAAACACGATTTCGTCGTCCGTGATCTTTTCGACGTACTCCGGATTGATCGGCACTTTGCCGCCGCCGCCGGGTGCATCGATCACGTACTGGGGCACCGCGTATCCGGTCGTGTGACCGCGCAGCGCCTGGATGATTTCGATGCCCTTGCGCACATCGACTTTGAAGTGCGCGCCGCCCGTGATCAGGTCCATCTGATAGAGGTAATACGGCCGCACCCGCATCCGCAGCAGACGATGCACCAGTGCCTTCATCACCTCGGCGTCATCGTTCACGCCGCGCAACAACACCGACTGATTGCCCAGCGGCACACCCGCGAACGACAGCCGCTCGCATGCGTCTTTCAGCTCCGCCGTCGCCTCTTTCGGGTGATTCACGTGAATGCTCATCCAGATCGGCCCGTACTTTTTGAAAATCTCGCAGAGCGCCGGCGTGATGCGCTGCGGCAGAAAGACCGGGATGCGCGAACCGATGCGGATAAACTCCACATGTTTGATCGCACGGAGCCGGCTGATCAGGTGCTCCAGTTTTTTGTCCGATAGCAGCAACGGGTCGCCCCCCGATAGGAGCACGTCGCGAATCTCCGGATGCGCTTCGATATAACGCAGCCCCTGCTCGTACTCCGGATGGAAGTTATAGTCCTGCGCGTTGCTCACGAGCCGGCTGCGCGTGCAATAACGGCAGTACGACGCGCAACGATCCGTCACCAAAAACAAAACGCGGTCCGGATAACGATGCACCAATCCCGTTACCGGCGAGTGCTCGTCCTCGCCGAGCGAATCGAGCATCTCCTCCTGGCTCGTCACCGACTCGCCCTCGCGCGGGATCAGCTGAAGACGGATCGGGCAGTTCGGGTCGTTGCGGTCGATCAGGTTGAAAAAATACGGCGTGATCGCCAGCGCCAGCTTGTG
>CAMLSH010000144.1 GCA_946482625.1 uncultured Opitutaceae bacterium | reverse complement strand
TTCAAGCCGACTTACCGCGAAGAACTTCAGACCGTCGCCATCGCCCTGAACAACATTTCCGGCAGCACCGTCACGACCAACACCTCTGGCGGAAATGGGAACGGAAACGGCAATGGCAACAATGGAAATGGGAACGGAAATGGGAACGGCAATGGCAATGGAAACAACAGCTCCACTACGACCATTCCACCAGTGACGGCGAGTTACCGCATCACCCGGTACAACGCGACGCCTGGCCCGGCGATCAACCTGGTTGCCAACGCCACCGTGACGATCGCCCCTGCGCTGCGCACCAGGGACAGGCTCGAGCTTTTTGCGGCAGCCAACGGCGCATCGCCCAACTACACCTACGTCGTCGGCACGAATGACATCACTTTCGAGTTCAACGGATCTCAGTGGATCTCCAAATGACACCGTCTTCAGAGATCACACCTTCGACTTTGCCGGCCAGGAGTTCATCTGCAAAACCGCCGGTGCGCTCCGCGTTGCGGCGTACGCGTGACACGCTCGGGATCGTCTGGGCGCACGGCTCTTTTCATGCGGCCACGTTTCGCAAGCAAACGCTGGTGTCGTCGTGGCAGTGCGAGTCCCCGGTGGACACGCTCGACGATTTCGAGGCGGCGTTCGATGCCGCGCTCAATGCGCTCAAATTCGCTGGCGAGGAGGTTTTTCTGCTGCTCGCTCACGATCGATTCGTCCACCAAGCAGAGCAGGCGCCGGCGTTCTCCGATTCGGCCTCTCGGTCTTATTTGCGCGGACGGGTCGAGCGTTACGAAAAGGAAAACGAACCCGTGCTCTGGATCAGCCAGCGCACGCTCTCGACCCGTCAGGAAGCGGGTTTCGTTCTGCACATGCTGCCGTCGGCCTTCTATGGCCGGATCAACAGCGTGCTGCTCGCCCGCCGGCTCGACCTCACACGACTGCTGCCGTTGTCGGTCCCGTTTCAGCTCGTGCTTGAATCTTTGGATACGCCGAAGGAGCAGCCCGTGCTGCTGGCCGCGGACACCGGCACGGCGACAACCGTTCTCGCCGCCCGCAGCGACGGGCAGCTCCTTTTCTCACGCACCTTGCTCGCGCGATGGGAGGCCGATCCTGCTCGTCTCGGCGTGGAGGTGAATCGCTCGCTGCTCTACGCGAAGCAGCAATTCGGCTCCATCATCACCCGGGTCGGGTTGCTCGGCCCGGCGACCGACACAGCGCGTGCCGAGGTGCAGGCGCGTTGCGGTGCCGACAAGGAAATTGTCGTCCATCCTTCGTCTCCGTCGGATTGGTTGCAGGCAGTCGCGCGTCTGACGCCGCGTCATCCCGTGAATCTGGTTGCCGGATACCTCGGCCGGAAGCGACGCAATCAATTCGCCCGCCGCGTTCTCGTCGCCGGGTGCTGGCTCGGTCTCGGACTCATGGCACTCGATGCCTGGTCGCGCGCCGCTCACTGGCAAACAGAGCGGATTCGCCTCGCCGATCTGCGCGCAAACGAGACCTCGCTACAGGAAACCCGCGAGCGACTCATCGAACGAAATGCCACCGCGGAAAAATATCGTACCCTGATCGCGGAGGCCGCCGACGATCGTCTGCCGCCCGTGCCCTCCCGTTTTCTCACGTTCATCGCGACCGTGCTGCCGGCTGACGCGAACCTGACTGATTTTAGCGTGAAGTGGGATAGCCCAGGCCAATCCTGGTCATTTCGGGTCGATGGACTGATCGACGGTGACGAAGAGACCGCGCGTGAAGCGCTGGCGACCTTCCAAAAGCAGCTGGTAAAGAGCCCGCTGCGCGCACGCTTCAATGAAGCAGCCCGCGTGATCGTTCCCGTTCCCATGTCCGGGGCGGCACTGCCGTCCGCTCAACGTTTCAGCCTGGAGGGAGTTCTCTTTGAAAACTAACCGTGTAACGCCGCTGAAGAGTTTCTGGCTGATGCTCACGGAAGTGCCCGGCTGGCCGGACGCGCCTTGGTGGCCGCGTCTGCGTCGTGCACTGCCCGTGTTGCTTCCGTGCGCCGGCATGCTGCTGATCGCAGTCTGGCACTTTGCTCTTCATGCCCCGCGCGTTCGCGTCGAGACCGCTGAGGTGCTACCGCTACTCGCCTTGGAGAACGAAGTGGCGATGCTCCAGATCGCCTGCTCGGATCAACAGGTCGCGGAGCTCGCCGAACGGGCCGCGGTTGCCTCGCGATTGCTGCTTGGCTCGCGCGACGAGGCCGGCGCGTTTCTTCGCGGGCTCAAAAAAGAGGCCGCCGATCGCGGCTTCGACTCAACCTTTGTCAGCTCTGACGTATCCAGCGAACCGATAGGTGAGGCCACCATGGTTTCGTACATCCCCGTGCGTGGGAAACTCACGCCGGTGGCGGCGAATACCGAACCCTTCGGCCCGCTGATCGCACTCCTCGAACGATTCGCTTCCTTGGGCAAACGAATCGACCTCATGAGGATGGCCATTCGTGCCGATGAGCAAAAATGGCAGACCATCGAGGTGAACTTCCGCTTGGTCTGTCCGGTCGTGAATGAAAAAGCTCCTCAATAATCCCTGGATCGCCGGCGCACTCGCGCTGATCGCGGTGATCTTTGTCGCCCATTCGCTGATACCGGCGAGTGGCGGCTCTGGCGCGGCCGTCGCCGTGGAGGAACCGGTCGATATTTCCCAATCCAGCGACGAAACGCCGGTGGAGGGGCAGAAGGTCGAGAGCATTCGCGAAGCGCTCAAGGGACTGCCGGGCCTCGGCACCTCCTTGCGTGACCCATTTTCGCCCCGCGCGAAGGCAGGCCCGTTGATCGCCGCGCCCGCCGAGAAGGCGCCGCTGCCTGACATCGTCGAAACCATCCGCCTCACCGCTCTGTGGACGCAGGACGGTGCGACGTATGCGCTGATCAACGACAGCATCTGCCGGGTCGGTGACAAAATCGGCCGCCTCCAGCTGGAAAGCGCCACGCAGGAGGGCGTCTGGGTAACGCACTGGAAGGGCCGCGATTTCATCGGTCTCGGCGCGTCGTTTACGTTGATCACGCCCGCTTTGAAGGCGGCCACTCTCTCCCTTTCGCACGAAAGCTAGTCTCGACCGGCCCATGAAAAACACCCCTGGATTTATTCGACTGACCTGTATCCTTGCCGCACTGACGCTGGCGCATCCGCTTTCCGCGCAGGATACCGCGCAGCCTGTACCGGATATGCCGCTCGCACCCGCGGCGCTCGTTCCTGAGGTGCCGGCGACGACCTTCAGCTTCCGCGCAGAGGGAGTACCCATCAAGCAGGCGCTCGCGATCTTCGCGCGCGCGAACAACCTCAACATCGTTCCCGACCTCGATATCGAGGGCGACGTGACGGTTGAGTTCAACAACCTGCCTCTGGATCTCGCGATGCGTTCGCTGCTCGAAGCTAACGGCTACTACTTCGTCAAAGACAAAGGCCTCCTTCGCGTGCGCAATCGCGAGACGCGCATTTTCCAGATCGACTACATCCAGGCTACGCGCGCGGGACAGGGATCGAACGCCGTGCAAATCAGCTCGGGCAGCGGCAGTGGCGGCGGGGGCAGCTCTGGCGGTTCATCCGGCGGCGGTTCGGAAGGGTCGACGATGACCGTGACAAACACCTCGATCATCAATTTCTGGGGCGATCTCGGCGACCAGTTGAAAACCATGGTCTCGGCCAATGGCAGCTACACGGTGAACAGCCTTTCCGGCACCGTCCTCGTGCGAGACAGCCATCGCAACGTGGAGATGATCGGCGAATACCTCGAAACGGTCACCGCCAGCGTCGTGCGCCAGATCGACCTGGAAGTGGAGATTTACGAAGTCGCGCTCAACAACTCCTTTCAACTCGGCATCAACTGGCAGCATGTATCGTCACGTCTCGATTCCGTGATCGGCGTGGGCGCTCCGCTGAGCGGCGGGGTGATCATCAACACACCCCTCTACGGACCAGCGGTCTCCCCCAACTCCGTTCGCGTCGTGCATCAACGCGGCGATTTTAGCGCCGTGCTCGACGCGCTTAAACAGCAGGGCGAGCTCAAAGTCGTGTCCAAACCCCGGTTACGGACCCTCAATAATCAACCCGCCGTCGTACGCGTCGGCCAAGACTTGCCGGTCTTCACCTTGACCAAGACGACACAAAACACCGGCGCCGGCAGTCAGACGGATATCACCGAAACCATTTCGACGGTGACCGTGGGCACCGTTCTCTCGATTACACCTCAAGTGTCCCGGGATGGATTGATCACGCTCGATATCACGCCTGCGGTGAGCCGGCTGGTGCGCATGGAAGAATCGGCCACCGGAAACAAGGCGCCGGTCATCGATATCCGGCAGGCGTCCTCGATTGTACGCGTGCGCGATGGAGCGACCATCGTGATGGGCGGACTCGTCCAGGACAGTGCGGCCACGACCCGCCGCAAGGTTCCGTTACTCGGTGACATCCCTCTGTTGGGAAAAGCGTTTACGGGCACCTATGAAAACAAAGAGCGTACCGAACTGATCTTCTTTCTAACCCCTCGGATCATCAAGGATGCCGCCACGGAGAATTCGATCAAGGCCGAGACGAAGTAGCCGATAGCTGGAAGAATACCTCGCCGGTCGTTGCAAACCCATGCTCTACCAGACCATCAAAGTCCTCCTCGTGGAAGACATGCTCATGATCGCCAAGATCACCGAGCAGATGCTGAAGAAGTCGCCGTCCAATCGGTACTCCGCGACTCATAAAGCGCGCCTGGCCGATGCCGTCGCCACGCTGAAGACCGACGATTTTGATGTCATCCTGCTCGATCTAAATCTGCCAGACAGCCGCGAACTCGACACGCTCGCCAGGATCATCGAGGTCGCCCCGGACGTGCCGATCATCGTGCTCACGGCGAACAACAGCGACGAGGTCGGCCTCCAGGCGGTTAAGATCGGCGCGCAAGATTTTCTCCTGAAGGGGGATTTCAACTACCTCACGCTCGACCGCGCCATCGTTTACAGCATCGAGCGGCACCGTCTCCAGCGCACGATCCGCCAACTTGCGGTTATCGACGAGCTCACCGGGCTCTACAACCGCCGCGGCTTTAACACGCTCAATCCCGACGTCATCCAGAAGGTCAAAAAATCCGACCTGCGCGGCTATCTCGTTTTCTTCGACCTCGATCGTTTCAAGCAGATCAACGACGTCCACGGTCACGCCAAAGGCGACGAAGCGTTGCGCGAATTTTCCCTCACGGTACAAAGCGTGTTTCGCAAAGACACGCTACTCTCGCGCTTCGGTGGCGATGAGTTTGTGGCGATGGGCGTCGAGGCGCAGCCGGGGCAGGTGGAGCAGGTGTTGTCATCGCTCGATGTCGTGCTCTCCGTGCGCAACGCGCAGGCGAATGCCGTCTTTCAATTGGAGTCGAGCCACGGCGTGGCGTACTTCGACAAGAACAGTTCACTCGACATCGAAGAGCTCAGCGCCGCCGCGGATGCCGCTCTCTATCAAAACAAGGAACGTCGTCGTCGGTTACGCGGGCCAGCGACCGCCGGACTGCAAGCGCAGGAGGACCGCCGATGAACACGTTCGAGACGAAGAACCCCGGCATCGAAATCGCCGTCCGTCTCCGCCTGGCGTGCGAAGCTCACGATACATCGATCAGTTCGCATCTCGACCGCGTAAGCCGATATGCCTGCGAGATCGGACGACTTATGGGACTCGATAGTGTGCGGCTCATGGAGCTTCATCACGCGACGCCCCTGCACGACGTCGGCAAAATCGGCCTTTCCCAAGAACTGCTAAGCAAACCCGGCCGGCTCACGCGTGAGGAGATGGAGACGATCAAGTCCCACTCGATGATCGGATTTCGGATGCTCGATGGCAGCCCGTGGCCGCTCATCCAATGCGCCGCGCGGATCGCGCTTTCGCATCACGAATGCTGGGATGGCACCGGGTATCCTCAGGGACTGGTTGGCGAACAGATTCCCCTCGAAGCCCGCATTGTTGCGGTGGCTGATGTTTACGATGCGCTTTTGTCGCAACGCGCCTATAAGCCGGCGTGGGAAGAGGACGTAGTCGTCGCTGAGATGCGTCGGATGCGCGAAACCAAATTCGACCCGGCCATCCTCGATCTTTTCCTGGGTCACCTCCCGGCAATGACGGTGGCGGCGGGTTAACGTCAGTCGCTGCGTGCGACCGGGAATCGCGGGCGCCACAAGACCGGCGAGTATTCGGAATCCGAGGTGTAGCGCGCAGGTCCGGCGCGTTGTTTGCGTCTGGTCCGGGAAAAGAGTCGTCGTTATTCGATGTCGCGCTGCGCGCCCGGTGGGCGTGTCCAGTTACGGAGCGGATTTCGGAGCGGACTTCAGGTCTTTCGAGGTGGCGAGGGCGATGACACGGCCTTCGGTGCCGACGGCGCAGTAGTAGTGATAGACGACGCCGTCGTGTTTGATGACCCAGGGTTTGTGCGCGAACTGTTTGTCGTACGGCTCGCTCGGCTCGATGAGGTGCGGGCCTTCCCACTTGGTCCAGTGCGCGAGGTCGTAGGAGCAGGCGAAGGTGTCGAAGGCGTTGGGTTTCCAGAAGGCGCCGAAATAAAACATGACCCAGACATCGCCGATCTTGGTGATTTGGGGATCGCCGGTGATCGCCCAGCGGGATTTGCCGACGTTTTGGACGAGCGGGTCGGCGCCCATGCGGTGCCAGGCGCGGAGATCGCGGGAGGCGGCGAGGCCGATCTGCTCCCGTCCGTCGGGAGCGGATTTGCCGTTGTAGAACATGAGGAAGGGCCAACCGAGGGATTCCTGCTCGTCGCGGATGACGGCGCTTTTGTAGAGTGTCACGGATTCCCAACTACGGACGTCGGGCTGCTCGCGGTGGAGCACGGGATTTTCGGGGAGGCGCGTCCATTCACGCGGAGCGGAGGGATCGTCGGTGGAGGCGAGACCGATGGCGAGCGGGTCGGGCTCGTAGCCTTGGAGAGCGCCGCCGATGTAGGAGAGCCAGTATTTGCCCTCGTGGGTGCCAAGCGTGTGAGAGCCGCCCCATGTGGTGTCGTACAGCGAGACACCGCCGTCGGACTGCCAGGCGTCCCAGTTTTCGCCTTTGGTGTGAGAGAGGATGGTGCCGATTTTTTCCCAGCTGAGGAGATTGTCGCTTCGGGCGAGGTGGGTTTGATAGCCGGTCTTTCCCTTGATGGAGACGTACATCATGTACCAATGGTCGCCGTGGCGGAAGACGTTGGGACAATCGACGAGTTCGTCGGCTTCGCCTTTGATGATGACGCCGTATTTATAGGGCGTTTTCACTTCGTCGTAGATGCGCTGCATCGTATCCGCATCCACGAGACGGCCAGCGGGTGGGAGGGGGAGGACGGTGCGCGGGGCAGCGGGTTCGGCAGCGAGGACGCGGGCGGTGAAGGCTGCGAGGAACGAAAGAACGATGAATGCGGGGACGGGGAAGCGCATGGAGAAGGACTCTAGTTAGCCGGAGATTCCGTTACGGGCGGATTATGACGGCGAGGGAAATCGTGCAGGGGCGACGGGGGGGCTCGATTACTCAGCTCGCGGCGATGCGCGAAGACAAAGCGCGTCTCGATAGATGGGCGGTTCTCACAACGGGCTTTACGCGCGGGAAACGTGGTGCCATCAACGCGGCCTGTTCGCGCTCGATCATGGCGGTTGGGAATGGCGAACGGGAGACCCCATCACTTCATGCTAGCTACGCTTTTTTCTGCCGCGCTCCAAGGCATCGACGCGGAACTCGTCTATGTCGAAGTCAACTCGGGCGAGTCTGGAGAGTTTAAACTCGTGCTCGTCGGCCTGCCCGACACGGCCGTCAAAGAATCGAACGACCGCGTGCTCTCCGCGCTCGGCAACAGCGGGTTTCGAAAGCCGCACGCGCGCACCACGATCAATCTCGCGCCGGGCGATGTGCGGAAGGAGGGACCGATCTACGATCTGCCGATCGCGCTGGGGATTCTCACGGCGCTCGGGCAACTCAAGGCCGACCGGTTGGCGGATTTTTTGATCGCAGGGGAACTCGGACTTTCGGGGGCGACGCGGCCTGTTCGTGGGGCGCTGGCGATGGCGAGGCTGGCGAAACAGCTCGGGAAAAAAGGCGTGTTGTTGCCGCCGGAGTCCGCGCGAGAAGCGGCGCTGGTCGAGGGCGTGGAGGTGTATGCGGTCAGTTCGCTCGACCAAGCGTTTCGTTTTCTGAACGGCGAGCGCGCATTACCGCGCGAGACGGCGGCGCGGATCACGAGCGACAATCAGGCGGACGAACACGTTGGGGATTTTTCGGAGATCAAAGGCCAGCATGCGCTGAGGCGCGCGGTCGAGGTGGCGGTGAGCGGATTTCACAATTTGCTGATCATCGGACCGCCGGGATCGGGGAAATCGATGATCGCGAAACGCATCCCCACGATCATGCCCGCGCCGACGCTGGATGAATCGCTCGAAGTGTTGAGCATTCACTCGGCGGCGGGGCAGACGCTCAGCGGGCCGGCGCAGTTTGGGAAGCGGCCGGTACGTTCGCCGCATCATACGATCTCGGATGTGGGTTTACTAGGCGGTGGCACGATCCCGGGGCCGGGAGAAATCTCGCTGGCGCATCATGGCGTGTTGTTTCTCGACGAGTTGCCGGAGTTCAAACGCTCGGCATTGGAGGTGATGCGTCAGCCGCTCGAGGACGGAAGTGTAACAATCTCGCGTAGTGCCGGAAAGGTGACGCTGCCGTGCTGCTTCATGCTCGTCGCCG
>CAMLSH010000143.1 GCA_946482625.1 uncultured Opitutaceae bacterium | reverse complement strand
AAAAGCCCAGGCCGGCCTCGGCCAGACGATCGACCGCGCCGGCGAAACCGCCTCCTCGGGTGCGGCGGGTTCCGGCTCCGGCATCGCCGAATCGCTCAGCGATTTCTTCAACGCCTTCCAGAGCTTCGCCGCGCGTCCCACCGATCCGGGCGAGAAGCAGACGCTCATTCAGAAGACCGGCGTGCTCACCGATCGCATCCAGATCACCGACAGCCGCCTCTCCGAGGTTCAGGCCGATCTCACGTATCAGGCTGCCAACGACGTCGCAGACGCCAACCGCATTCTCTCGTCCATCGCCGAGCTCAACGCCCAGATCGGCCGCTTCGAAATCAACGCCCCCGGTACCGCCGTCGATCTTCGCGACCAACGCCAGGCCCAGCTCGAAGAACTCGCGACAAAAATCTCCTTCGAAACCGAGCCCGATCCCGCCGGCTCCGGTCAGCTCAACATTCTTTCCCGTGACGCCGGCGGTAATCCCGTCGTCCTTGTCAGCCTCGCCACCGTCACCGGCCCGCTTTCTATCAGTGGCGCGACGGTTTCGGGCGGCAGTCCTTCGACGGCGCTCGATCTCACCGGCGGCTCCATCCAAGGCGCGATCATCGCACGCGACACCGGCGTGCAGGAACTGCGCGACAACCTTGACGCGCTCGCCAGCCAGCTCGTCACGTCCGTCAACGCCGCGTATTCACCCTCTGGTGGCAACTTTTTCGACCCCGCCGGCGTCACGGCCGGGACCATCGGTCTCGCCGTCGGCGTCAACGCCTCGACCCTCAAAGCCACCACGCCGGCTGGCGCCGCCGGCGACAACGACATCGCGAAAGCCGTCGCCAATCTCGCCAACGCCACGTTCTCCATTTCCGGGGGCGATGATATCGACGGCAGCTTCAGCCAGCATTACGCCACGACCGTCGCCAACTTCGGCCAGACGCTCGCGACGACTAACGCCCGCGTCACTGAGCAGACCAACATCGAGACGCTCGTTCGCGGTCAGCGCGATGGCGTCAGCGGCGTTTCTATGGACGAAGAAATGACCGACCTGATGAAATACCAGCGAGCGTTCCAGGCATCCTCCCGCGTCATCCAAGTCATCGACGATCTCCTCGACACCATCGTCAACCGCCTCGGCATCGGCTGAGCTAGTTTAAGTTAAGAAGAGTAAGACGAAGAAGCGCAGCAAGAGGTGTAAGCCTCCATCACCGAACACCGACCCTTCCAAAAACTCCGCTCTTACTCCTCTTAAACTTCTTACACCTCTTACTCCTCTTAAATCCCATGCGCATCGCGACCAACTCCGCCTCCGAGGCCGTCCTCACCCAGCTCACGAAACTGAGCCAGCGCCAGGCATTGCTCCAGACCCAGGCCGCCACCGGCCAGCGCATCTTCCAGCCGGAAGACGATCCCGCCGCCGTCGGCCGTATCCTTGGCCTCGAGACAGAGCGTCGCCAGATCGTGCAGTTTCAGAGCAACGCCACCCGCGCGCTCGAAATCTCGCAGTCCTCGTATGCCGGCATCAACGAGATGAAGAAAATCTCCGACCGCGCCGGTGAGCTCGTCACCCTCGGCGCCGGTGCCTCCAGTCCGGACGCGTTCAAAGCTTACGCGAAAGAAGTGAACCAGCTCATCGAGCAGGCCGTGCAGATCGGCAACACGAAGTTCCGTAACGATTACCTGTTCTCCGGCACCGCGGTCACCACGCAGCCTTACGACGACAGCAACCGCGACGCCTCCGGCAATCTGCTCAGCGTCAGTTACGCCGGCAACACCACGCAAGGCACCGTGCAGCTCTCCGAAAACTCCAGCATCGCCCCCGGCACGTCCAACGCGACGAACACCGGCATGCAGGATTTCATCACCAACCTCATCGCCCTGCGCGATGCACTGGACAGCGGCAGCAGCGCGACCGTTTCCGGTGTGCAGCCTTCGCTCGAAGCCTCGGAAAATCTCCTCGTCAACTCCCTCAGCGAACACGGCGCGATCGAGCTCCGCATCGAGGTGAACAAGAAGCAGCAGGATGCCCGTGCGCAAAATATTGAGACCCTCGTTGCCAAAGACGCCGACGCCGATCTCGCTTCCACGATCGTCCGCCTCAGTCAGACGTCCACCGCGTACGAAGCCGCGCTTTCCTCCGCGACGAAAATCCTCAAAATGTCCCTCCTCGATTACATCTGACGGTTTTTGCGCCGAAGCTGTATAACCTGCCGCGCCTTCGCACCCGCCTCTTCTTTTTCCATGAAAGTCAGTCCCGACCTTTATCCGACCGAGCTCGATCCCTCCAGCCAGCGCAGTTTGCGTCTGCCCGAGGGCCTCGTCGGTTTCGAAGATTACAAGTCCTTCGAGTTGCTCAGCGTGCCTGACCAGTTTCCCTTCCTGTGGATGCGCCTCCACGGACCTGATACACTCGATTTTGTCGTCATCGAGCCCGGTGGCATCGTCGCCGATTACGAGCTCGAGCTCTTCGACGAAGACGCCGCGCTGCTTGGCCTCACGGAACCTGCCGATGCGATGGTGTTGACCATTGTCACCGTCCGCCACGGCAGTAACGCGAGCGCCACGGTCAATTTGGTCGGCCCTGTCATTGTCAATCGCCGCACCGGCCTCGCGCGCCAGTGCATCCTTGCCAACTATGGGCGGTACAGCGCTCATCATCCGCTCGTCGAAAACCAGACCGCCGGAACTCAAAATTAACCGCCATGCTCGTCCTCACACGCAGAGTTAACGAGTCGATCATCATCGGCGGGAATATTGAGATCAAAATCACCCGCATTGATGGAGACCTCGTCAAAATCGGCATCGATGCCCCCCGCGAAGTTCAGATCTTCCGCAAGGAAGTCATGACCGAGATCGCCGCGACCAATCAGGCCGCCGCACTCAAATCCGGCGGCGCTCTTCCCGCCGGCCTTCCCAAACTCGCCCGCCCCACAAAACCGCCCGTTTCCGCTCCGCAAGCCTCCGCTCCGGTGGCGACTCCGGCGCCCACGCCGCCTGCGGCCTGATTAATTTCCCGTCGTCCGCTCCGCGCTCATGAACGCCACTCCGATAGACACCCAGACCTTGCGCGACGCGCAGTTTCTCAGCCGCACCCGCGATCTGCTGAGTCGCTCGATCTCACGCCTCAGCTCGGGTTCGCGGACGGTTTCCGCCTCGGACGATCCCGCCGGCATCAGTCTGGCCGAAAAACTTTCCGCGCAAAACCTGCGCGTCAATGCCGCCTCCACCAACGTCCAGAACGCCGTCTCGTTCGTGCAGTCGGTCGACGGTTTTCTCAACGGCATGGGTGGACTGCTCAGCCGCATGTCGGAGCTGGCGATCCTCGCCAACGACCCGATGAAAAACGCGGGCGACATCGAGCTCTACCAGAAGGAGTTTTCCCAACTCCAAACGCAGATCCGCAGCACCATCGGCGGCACCATGGCGGACATCGGCGGTACCGGCGACATCGCGAAACCGCTCGGCACGTTTAACGGCAAAGTTCTTTTCGGCTCCAATCCTTCCGGCACGGTTATCGCGACCGGCCAGGCCTCGACGCAACGTCTCACGATTCCGGAGACAAATCTGCGCGATGGCGCGATGCTCCAGCTCTTCCAGCAAGACGCCAGCGGCGCCTTCACCTTGAGCGTCACCGATGCGTCCGCGATCGGATCGATCACGTCAGCGCTCGGTGAAATCGGTGACGAACGCGCCACGCTCGGCGCCATCGGCAGCCGCCTCGCTCTCGTGGCCGGCGCGCTCACGACCGAAGGCGAGAGCCTCACCTCGACGATTTCGACGATCAAAGACGTCAACGTCGCCACCGAGTCCACCCGACTCGCGAAATACTCTCTCTTGAACGAAAGCGCCACGGCGATGCTCACGCAGGCCACGCAGTCGTCGAGCTCCGTCCTGCGCCTGCTCCAAGACTGATCGCGGCTGCGACGGTGAACGGCGCGAGCGAGCTCGCTGCCCTACAGCAGTCGGCAAATCGGCCGCATGAACTCCGAGGGTAGGGCGCGTTATCCTTAACGCGCCGGCTGGACTCGATTCGCCACTCAACACTCTCGCCCAGCCAGCCGACGTGGCTCGCGCCTGCGAACGACTTCGCTTCGGCGCGCGCGGATACCGCGACGCGCCTCAGCCTCAGCGTTGATCGTGCGTAAACGCCCAGCGCGGGTTTACTTCGCCAGTTTCAGGAAGCCGCCGATCCATTTCGCAACCGCTTCGGTTTGCTCAGGGATGATCGGGTGGTTGGCCTCGAGCGCGAGGACGAGCTCCTTCGGCGCGTTGATCTGGTTGAACGCCGCGTAGATCGAAGTCGGCGGGCAGACTTCGTCGTTGTAGCCCCATGTGTAGTGGCCGGGCACCTTCACGCGTTTCGCGAAATTGACCGTGTCGTAGTACGACGTGGTCGCGATCTTCGCCGGCGTCGCGTGGAAATTTTCGCCGGTTTTCGCGTTGGGGCGAAACATGTGCGGCCAGCCGCCCGCGCGCCCGTGCAGGTAACCCGTGACGTCGCAGTAAGCGGGGAATTGCGGAGCGAGACCCTTCACGCGCGGATCGAGCGCGGTGGTGACGATGGTGAGCTGTCCGCCCTGGCTGCCGCCCGTGACGACGAGGTTTTGCCCATCGTACATTTCGCGCGAGGTGAGGAAGTCGTTGGCGCGGACGCAGCTCAGGTAAACGCGGCGGTAGTAATAGAGATCTTTGTTATCGAGATTGTAGAGGTGGTAGCCGTTGAGCGCGCCGGTGCGCATCTGGTCGTAGAGGCCGGGGGCGAGATTGACCGGAATGCCGTGGATGCCGATGTCGAGTGTGATGACGCCCCGCGCCGCGAGGTCCTTGCTGCCTGAGTACGGGCGCACACCGGCGCCGGGCACGCGGAGGACGGCGGGATATTTGCCGGGAGCCTTCGGTTCGCAGAGGATGCCGTAGACGCGGGAAACGTACTGGCCGCTGGAGCCGATCGTGCGGATGCTGACGTGGTAAACATTCACCGCCGGCGTGCAGGCCTCGGGCATCAACGTGATCTCCGGGTCGAGCGGCACTTGGGCGAGTTCGGCTTTGCCGGCGTCCCAGAACGCATCGAAATCCGCCGGCTCGGTCTGCGTCGGCTGGATTTTCTCGGGAGAGAACGCGGCGGTGGCCAGGCCGCGATAGGTTTTCCCACCAAACTCAGCGGTGACGATGCAGCGGATGAAGCCGGGAGTTTTGAGAGTGCCACCATCGATGATGAAGCCTCCGTTTGCGGGAACGGTCGCCGTCTTTTCCTCCATCGGCAGCATCTCGGGGCCGACTTTGTACGTGATCGAGGCGCCCTCGAGCGGCTCGTTGTCAGCCATGACGGTGACCGAGAAGCGCGCGTTTTCGCCGGGCTGGTAAGTCCAGTCGCGGTGGTCGGGAGCGACGCGGACCTGGACAGTTGCGACGCGCCCGGCCGCATGCGCCGGCGCCGGAGTCACGGGCGTCGCGGCAAATACCGGGAGCGCGCTGAGGAGCGAGAGACAGGTGAGCAGGAGGGGGCGAAACGAAGTCATGAACGCTGAGAGATCGGACGTGATGAGGGAGGCAGGAGGTCCGCGCCTTGCCGGGGCAAAACGCGTTGCCAGAGATTAGGCTCGGCAAGCCGGGCACGATTTGGGATGCGTTGCCGCCTACCCGCAACACTACCTTTATGGCACTTTGGGAATACAAAGTCATCACCAGCGGCCTGCATGGATTTGCATCGCCGGCGCTGTTGGAGACGCACCTTAACACACTCGGAAAAGACGAGTGGGAGATCATTCACTTTCAAACGCAGCCCAACAATCCGCTCGCTTTCAACGGCCTCGCCCGCCGTTCGACCGTGCGCGATTGGGCTCCGCCAGAAATCGCCGCCGTGGCCTCGCCCCCGCGTCCCTCGGCTTACGAACCGGCGCCTTCGCCGGCGAAATCGGCGCCCGCCGCCGCTCACGTGGACGAGAAGCCCGAACTGCCCGCCGCCGTCGCCGCCGAAGTGGAGCCCGCGAAAAACGCGCCCGGCTCTTCTTTGCGCGCCTTCCGCGACACCGAGCGCGACCAAGATCCGCAGGCTCAGGACGAAGAGGAAGATTGGGACAACTGGGAAGATAACCAGGACGAGCTCCCGACCTTCTTCGAAGCGATCAAGCCGATGCTTCGCCGAAATCAGAAAGGGCCCGGCCAGTCCGTCGCCATCGATCAGCTCTCCCGTCGTTGGGAGCAGAAGGAATCCGATGTCGTCGGCGCGCTCAAAGAGTGCGGCCTGACCGTTCCCGAGACCGAAGACGAGGAGCCCGAGTATTTCGAATTCGAGGGCGATCTGTTCTGGGTGAACCGCAACAACCGCGGACAGCTTTTCCTCAACAGCCGCGAAAAACCCCGCCCGGCGTTTCGCATCGCGAAGGCGACGAAACTCCCGGCCGAAGATCCCGCCGCCATCGAGCTCGGCGCCGAACGCGCCGCCGAAAAGGCCGAGATCGAGAAACAAAAAGCCGAGCGCGCCGCCCGACAGGCCGCCGCCGATGCCGCGCGCGAAGCCGCCCGCCTCGCCCGCGAGAAACGCGACGCCGAGCATGCGGCTCGCGCCGCCGAACGCGCAGCCGCGCGTGCCGCTGCCGGCGAAGCCGCCGGTGAAACCGCTGGCGCGGCGCCCGCCGAAGCAACCACCTCGGCGTCGTCCGAACCGTTGCCTCCCGGCGCGGAGATTCTCGAACAAATCCGCCCGCAGATGCGCCGCAATCGTCGCGGTCCGGGCTACTCGGGCAGTGTTTCGTTCCTCGCTCGCGCGCTGAATCAATCCGAGGCCGAGCTCACGGCGGCATTTGCCTCGCTCGGTTTGAACATTCCCGAGAACGCCAACGACAAACCCGTCTACGTGGAGATCGCCGGCGCCGTGTATTGGATGAACAAGGACGGCCGCGGAGGCGTCTGGATCAACGGCCGCGAAAAGCGCAACGGCGAGCGCCTGCCTGGCGCCAACGGCAACGGCGACGCGGCGGCTTCTGTGCCTGCGGCCGAAGCCGCTCCCGGACCTGCGTCAACCGGCCCGCTCGATCACGACAAACCAGCCAACGAAGCCACCGCTCCGGTCGGAACATCGTCTCCATCGGAAGCAAAGCACGCGGAGCAGCCCGAGAACAAAGAAGCCGGGCGGCCCACGTCGGCGGAAGCGCCTGTTTCTGCTGAAGCCTCCGTCTCAGCATCTGCTGAGGCGACCAACGCGGACTCCGCCGAAGCACCTGCGCTGGCCGAAACGCCCGCAGCTGGCGAGAATGCCGACGAGGAGTCGGAACCCTCGGGCGCCCCAGCGCCGGTTTTATCAGGCGAAAACGCCGCGCTCGCCGCTGTGCGTCTGCTCCTCAAGCCCAACAAGCGAGGCAGCGGCGTTTCCGGCGAACTCGGTTTCCTCGCGCGCACGCTCGATAAGAGCGACGACGCGTTTCTCGCCACGTTGACGGAGGCTGGCTTGGTCGTCCCGCCCGACAGCGAAGCGAAGCCGGTATTTGTCGAACAGGCCGGGGAGATATTCTGGATCAACAAAAACTCCACCGACGGCTCGCTCTGGCTGAACGCCAAAGCCGCCAAGTCCGCCGCGAAAAAGTCCGGCAGCACCGGTGGTCGTTCCCGCACGCGGAAGCCGAAGTCTCCCGAGAAAACGGGCGAGTGATTTCGGATGGCATTTTGCACGCAGTGGCCGGTCAACGGCGCGCTGCGTGCAAGCCGGCGGCGATTGCTGGTAAAGTCCGCGCTAAAGTGGCGAAAAGTGGCGGAAAACTTCCGAGGCCATTTTATCTTTGGTGAAAGCGTTCCGATGGTGCGGCCACCATGACTGTCGCCCAAGGCCAGCCGCGCGAGAAACTCCTTAAGATTGCCCAGCAACTGCCTGCTTCCGCCCGTGTTCTGGCGCAGCTCGGGCAGCTTTTGATGGATGTGAATTCCGGCCTCGAAGAGATCGCGAGCTTGCTCAAGCGCGACACCGCGCTGGCGGCCCGTGTGATCCGCATCAGCAACAGCGCTGCGTACGGCTCGGGAGGCGGTATCGCCTCGATCGAGGACGCGGTGGGTCGTGTGGGATTTGCGGAAGTTTACCGGCTGACCGGGTTTGCTTCGGCCGCGCAAGTTTTCGACCACGACCTCACGAGCTACGGAATCCCGGGCGCGGTTTTGCGCGCGAACACGTTGCTCACCGCGCTGGCGATCGAGTCGCTGGCGAAGCGCTCAACGGTGGATTCGCGCGCGGCGTACACGGCGGGCTTGATGCGCTCGGTCGGCAAAGTGGTCTTGGACAAACTGGCCCGTCAGGCGCTCGGCTATGGGCAGGATTTCGTCCGGTCAGGCCAGGGTTCGGTGGTGGAGTGGGAGGTGGCGCTGCTCGGCACGGCTAACGCCCAAGCTGCCGCGATCGTGTTGGAATCGTGGAATTTCCCAGCGTCGGTTTTCATGCCGGTGCGTGATCAACACCTGACCACGAAAGTGGCGGAAACGAACGTTCGCATGACGAC
The DNA here is from genome assembly GCA_946482625.1 of uncultured Opitutaceae bacterium. The sequence continues at coordinate 218 of CAMLSH010000143.1, read as the reverse complement.
GTTGCTCAATCTCGCGGCCGGTATCGCGGCCGATTCCGGCTATGTGTTGCCGGGTGAAGCGGGCTTCTGGGAGACGACTCCGGAAAAACTGGCTGCGGCCGGCATCTCGACCTCGATTTTGCAACTATGCGCCGAGGAAGCGCGGGAAGCGTTTGCGCAGATCAAGGACTCGCTGGAGTAAGCGCAGTTAGGGGCGGGTGAGTCGCCCGCAGCTCGGG
>CAMLSH010000142.1 GCA_946482625.1 uncultured Opitutaceae bacterium | reverse complement strand
CGTTTCAACGAAAGCAGGATGGCGCCAAACGCATACTCGGCCGTGGGAACGGCATTCAACGCCGCCGCAGTGGAAAATACGATGCCACGCTGCCAGCACGCCTCGGTGGCGATCGCGCGCAACGAGCCCGCCGCGTGAAAAACCGCACGCAATTTCGGAAGACGCGCCAGCAAGGCCGCATCGAGCCGAGGGCCACCCCAGCTCGTGAAAAGCACATCCACCTCTCCGAGCCATGGCGGCGGCGAGGCCGCGAGTTGCTCCGCCGTCATCGGCGGTCCCAACACACGTCCGAGCGCGTCGACGGTCTTCAGGCACTCATCGCCGTAAGCATCGCGGAACGTGTCTGCATCGAGAATAAAAGCGGCATTCATGAAGAAGTGGTTTCCTGTGAGGGTGTGACCGGCAAGCGCGCGCGGCGACGGGCGAGTTCATCCTTGATCCGATAGGCGCTTTCCTCCGTGAGTTCGTAGCGCCGGATAAAATAGAGGGCGAGCAGCGCCCCAAGCGTCGGCGCGAGGAAGTAACTGAATTTCATCAGCGCGAGCGTATCGGCGGATTGGGCACCGATCTTTGCGTTGAAGCCGATCCACACGAGTACGAAGCCCGCGATGAGCGAGCCGAGCGAGTTACCCGCCTTCTCGAACCAGCTAAGCAGCGAGAAAAACAACGCCTCCCGCCGCTGTCCGCTGCGCCATTCGTCCTGGTCGGCAACATCGCCCAGCATCGCATTCGACATCAGCGTGAGCCCGGCGCTCGCGGCTCCGTTCGTGCCGAGCACGATGAACTGCAGCCACGGCATCCCCGGCTGATAGACGACCAGCTTGCTGAGACAGCCCGCAATCAACACGCCCGCCGCCACCTGCAATGTACGCTTTTTCCCAATCCGTCGGGCGATCACCGGGTAAACGAAAAGCGACATGATGATCGCCGCCACGTGAAACGCCGAGCCAAGGAAACCGTACGCGAATGCCGCCCCCTTCAGATCTCCGCCAAAAACATAGTACGTGTTCATGTAGATCCCGAGCATCCCGACGATGTTGTAGCCAAAACTGGCGACAAAACGCGCCGACAACAGCGCGATGAACGACCGGTTGTCGCGGACCATTTTCAAACTCTCGATCAACGAGGTGCGCGGCTGCTTCACTGCGACGCGAGCGTAGTGCCTCTCCCGGCACATGAGCACGGGAAGCAAGCCCGCGATCAAGAACAGCAGCGCACAGCCTCCTGTCACCCAGCGAAGTCCCACGATTTGATCGCCGAAAAAATCCAGCTGCGTGAGTTTGAAGAGCCACTGGCTGCCGATTTGAAATGCGAATCCAAATGCGAGCGTGAGTCCGGCAAGCCGCGTGCGCTCATGGTAATCGTCGGTCGCCTCCACGATAAGTCCACCCAGCGGCATGGAGTAAAACGTGTGCGCCGCATAGAAAACGAGCGACACCAGCAGCAAATGCCAGAAGAGCGTATTCTCGCTCGCGCCGGAGGGAAACCACCAGAGCGCGCCAAACAGCAGCGACAACGGGAATACCGCGGCGAGCAGCAGCGGCCTGCGCCGTCCCCAACGCGAACGGAAGTTGTCGGAAAACTGCCCGACCAAGGGATCGAGCATCGCGTCCCAGAATCGCTGGATGAATACGATCAGACTGATGAGCGCGGGATTGAGCCCGAGCGTCATATTGAAGATCGGATTCACCAGCACGTGCAGCGTGCCATGCGTGCCGTCGGCCACGACCTTGCCCAGCCCGAGTCCGACTTTTTCGCGCAGCGGCACACGATCGACTTTCGTCGTGGTGTGCGTGGACGCGGAAGACGATATCGGTGGGTGCATGGGAGAAAACTTCGGAGACGTGCGAAAGCTGCGACTGGCGGAGTCTCCGACGACTATCTTAGAAGCTGTAGGTCACGGTGAGCTTGGCGTTGAGCGGAGTGCCGGGCCAGACCGAGGTGCGACCAGTGCTCGATTGGAGATACTCTTCGTCGAGCAGGTTATCGATGTTGAGCTGGGTCTTCCAATGCTCGTCGATCCGGTAGGTCACGCTCGCATTCACGAGTGTGCGGGCCGGAAGCCAGAAGCTCGGTTGTACGCGGATCACCCGGTCCGGCGTGCTCGCGGAGGTGACGCCGCTGGCGCTGTCGCCGGGGCGCTTGCTGAGATAATCGACGCCCACACCAACCGAAAGTCCCGCCGCCGGACCGCTTTTATCGAAGGTGTAACTGGTCCAGAGCGCGCCGGATTTCTCCGCTGTGCCGCGGAACGGAACATCGTCCGCATCGCGGTTTTTCATAACGGTCGCGTTGCCCACGACCGAGAAGCTTTTGGTCATCGCGAAGTTGAACTCCAATTCCACCCCATCCGCCGTGCGATCGAAGAAGAGCGGCGGCAGCAACGGATTCGGCACCGGCACCGCGCTATTGGCGGGGTTCGGCACGGAAAAGTTGTTCTGCTTGATGTCGAAGTACGCGAGGCTGGCGTAGAGCCGGTTGTCGAACTGCTGCGTGCGGATGCCGAACTCATGCTGGCGGCTCGTCTGCGCGTCGAAGAAATTGGTCGACGTCACCGAGGGATTGATCGCGGTGGATTGCTCCGAGTAGCCGTAATAGAGGGAGACGTTCTTCAGCGGTTTGAAAACGATGCCGCCGGAAGGAAGCGTGGCCTCAGGTTCGTGCGCAAACCGGCGGTTGAGCAGCAAGTCGTGATTCTCCGTATAGTACCAGTTCTTCGAAACGCCGGCGCTGATCAGCAGCCGTTCGTCGAGCATCATGAGCGACTCATAGAGGTAGATCTGGTGATCGCGAAAGTGCCGGGTATTCCAGCCGTTCAAATTCGCCGCCAGACCGCGCGCCGGATAAACATACCCTTGCAGACTCTGTGTCGCCAACGTCGTGCTGCCGGTGGTGGGGTTGATGAAGTTCCGGTTCTTCTCGTTCTCGACGATCGTGTAATTCACCGCATAGCCCGCGACGGTGGTGGATTTCAGCGCATCGGTTTTGAATTCGTAAACGAAGTCGTTTTGGAGGTTCGCGTACGTGCGGTCCTGCGTGTTGAGGCTGCCGCCAAAGGTGAACTGCGGGTTGTCGTTGCGCGTGCCGTTCCAGGAGGAGAGACCCGTCGCGGGATCGGTCGTGAGGACCTGCTGGCTGCCGATGCCGCCGATGTTCAACTGGGAGGAACTTCCGTGTGAATTGATCAAATTACCCGCGACGCGCATCGACAGATTATCCGTGAAACTCGTCGTGAAAAACAGACGGTAATGCTGCGCGCTTTGATGCCGTGCGATATCTTCCTGCTGCGCGATAAACTCGCGGTCCACGCCCTCCACCAGCCGCGCTTTGTCGTTGGAACCCGAGTACAGAGAAACCGGGATGCCTCCAAAATTCAGCGACCACCAGTTGCTCAGCTGAGCCTGCACCGTGAGCTCGGTCTTCGGACCAAAACGATACGTGAACTGCGGCATGGCGATGGTCGACGAATGGAAATTCCCGTCGCCGTAATCGTCCGCGTCCTGTGCCGCCGCACTGAACCGCACCGCGAGTTTCCCCCCGATAAGCACGCGGTTCACATCAAGCTCGCCACGTGTGGAGGAATACAACCCCGCCTGCGCCGAGACATAGCCGCGATTTTGGAAGACCGGCTTTTTGGAGACATTGTTCACGGTGCCACCCGGCACACCCTGTGGAGCGATGATCGCATTGGGGCCCTTAACGACTTCGATGCGATCGACGATCACGGGATCGAGATTCGCGAAGGAGAAATAGTTGAAGCCATCGACCGTTGCACCATCGCTCTGGAAACCGCGCACCGTGGTGCGGTCCTGCGCATTGGGGATCGTGGACTCATAAACGCCGGAGACGTACTTGGCGGCATCGATCACGCGCGCCGCACCGATGTCTTCGATGAGATCACGCGTGACCACCGAGACGCTCTGCGTCGAATCGAGTAGCGAAAGCCGCACGCGCGTGCCGGAGGTGGCCTCGGTCGCGTGGTAACGTCCCGTCGTTTCACCCGATACGGTGAACGGTGACAGGATGATCGTCTCCTCACCGGTCGGCGCGGTCGTTGCGGGCGCGGCAGAAGAAGGACTGGCGGTTTGCGAATAGAGCGCGCCGCCAAAGACGGCCGCGAAGGTCAGGACAGATCGAAGCGCACGCGCAGCGACGCGCCGGGATGCTTGGTCACTCATTTTGGGTAGGGGGATAAGGCGGCGCGAAAGTCGGGGCAAATTGCCGCGGCCTGGCCGACGAGCGCAACAAATCGCCTTTCATCGCAAGGGAAACGCCGCCAAATCTGTAGCGTACAGTAACCAGGCTGCCCTCGGTACCGTCGCCTGCGCAACGTGCCGGCACTCCCCGCCCGTATGCGCAACAAACGCCGCCCCCACGTGAACTCCACCAACAACAGCCCAGGCGCCCGCCGCGTTTCTTTGCGCGCCATCGCCAGCGCCGCCGACGTGAGCACGATGACGGTTTCCTACGCACTGCGAAACAGCCCGCAGGTATCCGTGGAAGAAAGACAACGCATCCAGGCGATCGCCGAACGTATGGGCTACCGCCCCGATCCTCTGCTCACGCATCTCATGCAACACCTGCGCTCGCAGCGCGCATTGAAATCCGGCGGCAACCTCGGCGTGCTCCAGACGCTCGCCGCGCCTTTCGTCAACGGCCTCATTCAAGGCGCGACCGCCCGCGCCACGCGACTCGGCTACCACCTCGACCCTATCGATCTCCGCGCCTACGAGGGCCGCCCCCAAGCGCTGACTCGCATGCTGCTCGCGCGCGGCATCGGCGGCCTCCTGCTCGCGCCCACCGCCGACCCCGCCCGCTACGATCAGCTGCTCGACTGGACCAAATTCGCGGCCGTCGCCATGACGTACTCCGTTGTAGAGCCGCACGTCCACCGGGTCGTCACGCACCATTTCGACAACGCCGTGCGGACCTTCGCCCTCTTGAATCAACGCGGTTTCAAGCGTATCGGCCTGTCCATGACGCGCGACATGGAGTTCCGGGCGAACCACTCCTACAGCGGCGCCTATTTCCGCACCGGCGATGCCTTGGGCAACACCCTGCTGCCGATCCTATTCCTCGACGAAACCGGCCCGCGCGGCATTCGCGCGTGGTTCGACCGCCATCGACCCGACGCGATCGTGACGGCCAATGGCCATCAGGTGCATGCGCTCCTGCAACCCGGCTTGACCCTCCGTGCACAGCGCGAAACGGCGTTCGCCACGCTCGACTACGAAAAGGGCATCGACGTCGCCGGCATCGATCAACGATTCGAGATCATCGGTAGCCACGCGCTCGACGCCTTGGTCGCGCAGATCCATCGCAACGAAAAAGGCCTCCCGGAAAATCCCACCATCGCGATGGTCGAAGGCCATTGGGTCGAAGAGCGCGGGCTTTTCCCTTTCAAGATCTGAGCGGACGGACGGCGCTCAGATCAACGCGTTGCGCCGGATCACTTCCGCGTACCAGCGCGCACTGAGTTTGGGCGTGCGGCGCTGCGTCTTGAAGTCCGTATGCACGATCCCGAAGCGGCGCTCGTATCCATCTTCCCACTCATAGTTGTCGAGGAATGACCAGAGGAAATAACCCTTCACGTTCGCGCCGTCCTTCATCGCCGCCCGCAGCTGGTGCAGATAATTGCGGACACACTCGCGGCGGTGCAGGTCGTTAAACTCGACGCCGGGCACCGCCTCCTCGTTGTAGCCGGCTCCATGCTCCGTGACGTAGATCGGGATCTTCCCGTAAAGCTCGGTCACGAAACGCGGCGCCCAATAGATCGCCTGCGGCAACAAGTAGAGCCACGCACAATCGCTGCGTGGGTAACTCGCCGGGAAGTCCACCCGCTCGTACCCGTTTCTTTTCGCCGCGCGTACGAAATAGCCGGTATAGATATTGAGCCCGAGAAAATCCGTCTTCTGCGAGATCAGCTTAAAATCGCCCTTCGCCACCTTGGGCGCAGCCGGGCCGGCGGACTTCAGGTAGCTCCGCGCGTAGCGACCATTGAAGATCGGATCGAGCACGCGGATATTGTCGTCCACGAACGCCCGCTTCGCTGCGGCAACATTCTCCGGCCGCAAATCGACCGGTACCGGAATTGTGGCGTTATCGGTCAAGCCCACTCGCGCGCCACCGCCACCATGTTCGCGTACAGCCCGCACTCCTTCGCCGTGGCAAAGCAGCGCGTGATGGTAAGTCTGGTTCACCACCGCCTCGCTTTCCTTCGCTCCCGGTGCCTTGGTGCCGGTGCCGTAGGCGAGCCGCGTGAAACAGAAAATCTCGTTAAGCGTGATCCAGTTTTTCACGCGATCGCTGAACGCCTTCACGATCGTGTCCGCGTAAACCGCGAACGCATCCACCACGCCTCGATTGCGCCAGCCGCCCTCATCCTCGAGCGCCTGCGGCAGATCCCAGTGAAACATCGTCACCCACGGCGTGATCCCGTGCTTCTTGAGGGATTCGAAAAGCCGGTGATAAAAGCCGAGCCCCGCCGCATTCACCTCACCGCGACCCTTGGGAAAAATCCGCGGCCACGAGATCGACAGGCGATAATGGCGGATGCCCAGCGAACGCATGAGCAGGAAGTCCTCGTCGAAACGGTTATAGTGATCGCACGCCGCATCGAGCGTGTCGCCGTTGGCCACCGCGCCGGGCCGGCGCGCAAATTTATCCCAGATCGACGGCCCCTTGCCGTCCTCAAAAGCGGCCCCTTCGATTTGCGCCGCCGCCATGGCGGTGCCCCAGACAAAGTTGGATGGAAAACGGATGGGTTTCATTGGGTAGTGGATATTTCGCGACGACACGGCAAAGCCATGATTCGTCGAGGGGCGGGGCAGGCCGGTGACCACGGTGCGCTCCGTGCCCGGGGTGACAACGCAGCGGCGCACTCTATCGGTTGCGTGCGCCGCGCATATGCTAGGTGTTACCGCGGTGCCGGCGGCAAACCCGCTGCTCGGCCACCCCGCCGCGGATCGCCGGCCCACTCATCCCATCATCTTCGCGCCTACGATGAGGATGACCAGGCTCAAGACCGCGCACACGGCCGTCGCCACAATCGCCCCGCGCGCATTGCCGCGGTAGTTGGTTTCCCCGCACGCATCCGCCGCAGCCATCGCGGAGCACGCAACGCGCACCGCTTTCCACGAAAGCCAGAGCTTAAGCAGCGCAAAGCCGACCAGCACGGCATAGAATATCTGGGCAGAGCCCGCCATCAGACCTGGAACGGCGCCAGCGACTGACAAGACGATCCCCGGGAAAAATCCGGTCGCCGACCCATGCGCCAGGCCGTGAAGCCAGCCGAGCACCATCGCGTCGAGCACGAGGATCGCCAGCACGTTGAGGATCGCAAACATCGAGGCACGCCCCGCGATCCGCTGCACGGCGAGTTCCCCCGCGCTGAGCCGGGTCGGATCGTCCACCGTAATCACTTCGTGACCGTTGCCAGACGCGCCGGCCGATGCCTTTTCCTCGTCCGCCTTCAGCGGGAACGGTGCTTTGAACGCCGCCCAAACCGACGGCACCGATGCAAACATCACCACGATGAAGAACGTCGAGAAGCCCAGGTATTCCGCCAGCGGACCCGAGATCATGTTGGTCGGCACCAGCATCAGATTCATGAGCGCCGTCGCGAACGCGTAGTGCGTCATTGTCCGCCGCCCCGGCGCGAGTTGCTGCATCATGTAGATCATGTTGCCCACCATGCCGAAGCCGTATCCAAACTTCTCGATGCTCACCATCGAGGCGATGAACGAGTAGCTCGCGCCCTGTCCGTCCGCCGCCACCTGGCTCAAGGCCACATACGTGAGATGAGGGATGTTCAGGCACAGCCCGAGTATCCACAGGGAACGCGACAAGCCCATCTTGCCCACGAACCAGCCACCCAGCAGCCCGCCGATGATCGTGGCAATCGTTCCGAAAACCGCGTCGATCTGGCTGACCATCGCCGCTGTCAGCCCGAGCCCGCCTTCCGTCGTGGCCGAGCGCAAAAACAACTGGCCCTCCATGAGAATCAGTCCTTCGCCCAGTCGGTAGAGACAAACAAACGCCATCATCCCCCAGAACGCCCGTTTGTGGAAAAACGTCACCGCCGTGTGTCCAAAGTCTTCGAATACTGCGCCAAAACTCTTCGGGCGCTCCGTCACCGAGCCCGTCGGTAAAAACCAGTAGTGCCAGGCGAACATCACCAACATCGCCGCCGCGCACGCGCACATCACGCCCTGCCACATACGCTGCTCTGTCCAGCCAAACGCCGTCTGCAGACTCGTCATCGCGAAGATGAAACCGCCCGTTGCGATCACCTTGCCACTCACCCAGAACATACCCTGCACACCGGCAAATTTCGCCTGCGTCGGCTTGTCGAGCGCCGTGAGATAAATGCCGTCCGCGCAGATGTCCTGAGTCGACGACGCAAACGCCGCGACCCACAACAACGCCAGGCTCACTTGGAAAAAGCCACTCGTCGGGATCGACATCGCCACCGCCACGAAGAGCGCCGCGAGCGCCAGTTCCATCGTCAGCACGAAGAATTTTTTCGTGCGATACATGTCGAGAAACGCCGCCCACAACGGCTTCAGTGACCACGCCACGCCGATGCTGCCCAGAGCGATGGTGATCTCGGCGTTCGAGTAGCCGAGCGACTTGTACATGTTCGCGGCTGTGCCGCTCATGATGACGTTGAACGGAATGCCCATCGCCAGATACAGCGTGGGCACCCA
>CAMLSH010000141.1 GCA_946482625.1 uncultured Opitutaceae bacterium | reverse complement strand
CCACAAAAAACCCACCCCTCCACCGCGGCTCCAGTCATCGCGCACGCACCAAACACACCAGCCGCCCTTTGCGCCTTCTGTGCCTATTTGTGGCCAACCCTCCGACACTCCGCTCCTCCCCGCGCGCTCCCCGCCGACACTCCGCCTCTAATGAACCTCCGTAACTACATTCTGGTTACAGCCGCCTACTGGGGCTTCACGCTCACCGACGGCGCGCTGCGGATGCTCGTGCTCCTGCACTTCTTCAACCTCGGCTACAGCCCCGTCACCCTCGCGTTCCTTTTTCTCCTCTACGAATTCTTCGGCATCGTCACCAACCTCCTCGGCGGCTGGCTCGCCTCGCGCCTCGGCCTGCGCTTCACGCTCATCTCCGGCCTCGCCCTCCAGGTTGCCGCCCTCGGATTGCTCGCACTGCTCAACCCCGCCTGGCCCGAATGGGCGTCCGTCGCCTACGTGATGCTCTCGCAAGCGCTCTCCGGCATCGCGAAGGACCTCACCAAGATGAGCTCGAAAAGCGCCATCAAAGTCCTCGTCCCGGCCGACGCCAAAGGCGCGCTCTTCAAATGGGTCGCCATCCTCACCGGCTCGAAGAACGCGCTCAAAGGCGCCGGCTTTTTCCTCGGCGGCTTCCTCCTCGCCGCCGCCGGTTTCTCCGGCGCGCTCTGGATCATGGCCGCCGCCCTGGCCGCCATCTGGCTCGGTGCCTGGTCCGCCATCCCCGCCGAACTCGGCCGCGCCAAAACCAAAACGAAGTTCAACGAGCTCTTCTCAAAGAGCCGCGAGATCAACATGCTCTGCGCCGCCCGATTCTTCCTCTTCGGCGCGCGCGACATCTGGTTCGTCGTCGGCGTCCCCGTCTTCCTGCGCGGCGTCCTCGGCTGGAGCTTCACCCAAGTCGGCACCTTCATGGCGTTCTGGGTGATCGGCTACGGCCTCATCCAATCCGCCGCCCCGCTCCTCCTCCGCGGCCGCGCCCCCGCCGGAGGCATCGCCTCCGCCGTCGCATTCGTCCTCGCCGCCGTCGCCGCCGCAATCCCGCTCGCGCTCGCCACCGGTCTTCCCGCCAGCGTCGTGATCGTCGGCGGACTCTCCCTCTTCGGCGCGGTCTTCGCGCTAAACTCCGCCATCCACTCGTACCTGATCCTCGACTACACCGACGGCGACAAGGTCGCCATCAACGTCGGCTTCTATTACATGGCCAACGCCGGCGGCCGCCTAGTCGGCTGCCTGCTCTCCGGCGTGCTCTTTCAAACCTTCGGCCTCGGCGGCTGTCTCTGGGGCGCAGTCGCTTTCGCCACCGCCGCCGCGGTCATCGCCCTCGGCCTCCCGCGCCACGCCCTGCACGCCGAGAAACTCGCCGCCGCCACCGTGAAGTCCGGCGACGGCGACTGAACTTTCATCCCATGAAAACACCCCCGTTCAAAACCCTGATCCTCTGCACCGGCAACTCCGGCCGGAGCATCCTCGGCGAATATCTCCTCCGCGCGAAGGGCAAGGGCCGCTTCGACGTCTTCAGCGCCGGCGCTCGTCCGTCCGGCTCCGTCAATCCGCTCACGATCCGCGTGCTCCGCGAAAAATACGGCCTCGATGCCACCGCCGCCCGCAGCAAATCGTGGGACGAGTTCAAAGGCGTCCATTTCGATTTCGTCATCACCGTCTGCGACCACGCCCGCGAGACCTGCCCCGTCTGGCCCGGCCACCCCGTCGTCGCTCACTGGGGCTCGCCCGATCCCGGCGAGTTCAAAGGCACCGAAGAACAGAAATACCAGTTCTTCGTGAACGTCGCCTCGCAGATCGCCCGCCGCGCCGAACTCTTCTGCACCTTCCCCGACGACAAACTCTTCGCCGCCGCCGGCCACACCGGCACCCAGATCCCTTTCCAAAACGTCTCCGCCACTAGCCGCCCGTAGCCACGAGCGCCAGCGAGTGGCCTCCGCCTCCACACGACCCGCTCAATCCCACCCCATCGTCCGCACCACCCTCATGGCCGCCACCACGCCCGCCGCCTCCCTCTCCTTCCTCGACCGCTGGCTCACGCTCTGGATCTTCCTCGCGATGGCGCTCGGCGTGGCGCTCGGCCGTTTCATCCCATCCCTGCCGTCCGCGCTCACCGCCTGGAGCATCGGCCAGACGTCGATTCCCATCGCCGTCGGCTTGATCGTGATGATGTGGCCGCCACTCGCGAAGGTGAAATACGAGCGCCTCCCCGCCGTCTTCCGCGACCGCCGCGTGCTCACGCTCTCGCTCATCCAAAACTGGCTCGTCGGACCCGTGCTGATGTTCGTCCTCGCGATCGTCTTCCTCGGCGATCACCCGCATTACCAGATCGGCCTCATCCTCATCGGCCTCGCCCGCTGCATCGCCATGGTGATCGTCTGGAACGACCTCGCCAAAGGCAGCACCGAGTACTGCGCCGGACTCGTCGCCTTCAACTCGCTCTTCCAGGTTCTCTTCTACGCGCCCTACGCCTGGTTCTTCATCAAAATTCTCCCCGGCTGGCTCGGCCTCGAGTTCGGCGAAATCGATCTTTCGCAAATCACCACCGCCGCCATCGCCCAGAGCGTTTTCATCTACCTCGGCATTCCCTTCCTCGCTGGACTCGCCACCCGCTTCGTCCTCCTGCGCGCACGCGGCGCCGACTGGTACGAACGCGTATTCATTCCCCGGATCAGCCCGCTGACGCTGATCGCGCTGCTCTTCACCATCGTCGTGATGTTCAGCCTCAAGAGCGACACCCTGCTCGCGCTCCCGCTCGACGTCCTCCGCATTGCCCTGCCCCTCTCGATCTACTTCGTCGTCATGTTTCTCCTGAGCTTCTGGATGAGCGCGCGCCTCGGCGCCGATTACGAACGCGCCACCACCCTCGCCTTCACCGCCGGCAGCAACAATTTCGAGTTAGCCATCGCGGTCGCCATCGGCGTCTTCGGCCTCCACAGCGGTGAAGCCTTCGCCGCCGTCATCGGCCCGCTCGTCGAAGTCCCCGCGCTGATCCTCCTCGTCCGCGTCGCCCTCCGCTTCCGTACGCTTCCCTCCTTTCAAAAGGCCGCCAACCGTTCTTAGCGAAGGCACAAAAAAGCCGGCGCCCCAAGGACGCCGGCTCGTGAAAGACTCCGGAACTAAGTTCCGAGCCCGCTTAGAAATTACCCTTCACACCGAGCGTGTACTGCGCACCGGAACGCGTGTCTTGGGTTAGCGTGGCCCAGTCTGGCATGTTGGGTCCGTCGAGCTCCAGCTGCTGAGGCTCGTTCGTCACGTTACGTACGGTTGTGAACAGCGCGAAGTGCTTGGTGAGGCGGAAATCGAGATTCAAGTCGATGGTCGTGATTTCACGAACGTACTCTGCAGCGCCCAAGAACGTGCTGTTCTTGGTTTCGCGCATCTGCCGGCCCCGCCAGTTAGCCTTCGCAAGGAAGAACAGGCGTTTGTAGCTCACACTGCCGCCCAAGTTAGCAGTCTTCGGAACAAACGACGTGAAAGCGCCTTGATTGCGACCGTCGATGTCGAGCGCCGTGAAGTTGGAGAAAACCGAGAACGGCTTCGCCCAGTTTCCGAGCACCTCCAACGATTGCGAATATCCTAGTTCGACGCCCTCGATGCGCGCATCGCCGCCATTCGCGCGAGAGGAGAACCGATAACCGATCGTCTCTTCGCCTAAACCGAGTTCCGCAGCCAAGCTCGCGTCGACATCGCGACCAAAGGTCACGAAGAAATCACGGACGTCCTTGCGGAACACACCGGCCGAAGCCACGCCGTTGAATGGGAGGTAATACTCCAATGAAATATCGTAGTTTTTCGCCGACCAAGGGACGAGCGAGCTATTGCTAGCCGTTACATATCCCGGATACAGAGCACCGGCGTTAGTATCCGCAGCCACATAAATGTTCGGTACGATATCCGAAATGGCCGGCCGGCCCATGGTCTTTGCAAAGGCAGCGCGCAGCAGGAGATTTTCCGTGATGTTATAGGTGCCATGCGCGCTTGGGTAGAAGCCGTCGTAGTCCCGACTGTTGGCAAACGCGCGCTTCGCATAACCGGTCGGCGTTTGTTTATAGCCGAGCCCTTCGTCTTCCGTCAGTTCATAGCGCACGCCGCCGAGGAGGCGCAGGCGGTTTTGGAGCAGCTTCAAATCCCCCATAAGATAACCGGCGGTGATCGTCTCTTCCAGAATGGGCGAGCGAACCGCCTCGTTCTTGAGCGTATCGTTGATCTGACTGGTCGTGCGGGTGAAATATTCGGGATGTTCGAGGAAGGCTTGATAAACCTTCCACGTATTCACCCATTGGACCGCCGGATAAGTGTAGCCGGGCGTATTGGCCGAGTAGTCGACATCCACATAGTTGCCCGCGGAATTATCAGCGTTGTCAGCAATGCCATCGGGTCCGACGTAGGTCCATGCCTTCGAGGTAAAATCGATCTCGCGGCGGAGCGCGTAGCGACTGCCGCCTGCTTTGAGCGACAAGTTGAAGGGAAGGAAATCAAGGTCACGGCGTACGTTGGCTCGGAAGTCCTGCACGGTATCCTCAGCATCGATGCGTTCACCTGCAGTCCCGGTGATGCGGTAATTTGCGAGGTTCGTGATGTCGACCGGGTTACCCAGGCTGTCATACACTGCGTAGGCACCGGCGGCGCCTTCGCCATTGTGCATCTCCGAGATATCCACCTTCACGTTGTTCATACGGGTGGAAACGGTGTTGAAAAAGCCCTTGTCGGTATCGCGCGTCTTGTTGGTGGAGCGCGAGACAGTGGCGGCGGCATCCGCCTGCCAGGGACCTCGGGCGAATTGATAACGAAGGCCTACGGCGTGCGTAAGACCGTTCTTGTCTTGGTAGCCAGTACCTTGGCTAACGGTACCGGCGGTGGCTCCGCCAAAGGTAAAGCTCTCTCCGTAGGCGACGGGGTTACCGCCAGGGTTCAATGTCAGGCCACGACGCCCGCTAAAGCTGCTGAAGGCATTGGCCTGAGTCGTCAATGAGAGCGATTGTCCGTCCGCGGGCTTCCAGTCCAAGCGAAACCCGACCGAATTACGCTCGCTGAGGGAAGGCGTGTCCGTCGCGGCTACCTGGCTCGTGTAAACGCCGGTCAGCACCCTTGCAGCGCTCGGGCCTGTGGTGATATAGCTGCGGGAGGGTGTCGCCGCGTAAATACGCGAGAACTGGTTCGCACTTGAGGCCGTGAGCACGACACCGAGTTGTTTGTTGATCGGCAATGTGTACGACAGATCGAAGGAAGGACGGATCTTCCACGATTTTTCGTCTTCAGGGCCGGCCGTTTTTTCGAGCTGCGTGTCGTAGCTGTTCATCGACAGGTATGTCGAGAAACGCAGCTCCGGGCGCACTTTTTCGAAGGCGTTTTTGCTGACCATGTTCACCGAACCGCCCATGGAGTTGGCAGCATTTTCGGGTGTAGGCAGCTTCACCACCTCAATGCGCGAGATATTATTGATGCTGGCCTGTTCTAGACCGAACTGACGCGTGTGATTCGCTGTGCCGGTGCCCGCCGCACTCGCGATGCCGCCGCCGTCCAGTGTGACGTTGGTGAAGTTTGAATTAAAACCGCGCACTTGGACGCCGGATACGACGTTGTTGCTGTACTCCACCGTCACGCCGGGAACGTGCTTCAAAAATTCACCGATGTTGCCCTGGCCGACATCGCCGAACGCGTCCGTCGAGACCACATTCTTCAAATTCGCCGAGAAACGCTGCTCGTTGAGCGCGAGTGCCTGCGCGTTGGTCTCGCGCTTCGACTGCACCAAAAATTCCTCGAGCTGCACCACGCCGTCGTCGAGATTTTCAAGACCGGCAACGCTGATGGTCTGCTCAGCCACGGTGCCCCCGGTCACCGCCACAGTGACACTCTTCACCGGGAAGCCGGTGTAGAAAACGTCGAGCGAGACGCTCCCGGCCGGCAGATCGTTCAAGCGAAACTCGCCGAACTCGTTGGTAAACGTCTCGATGTTCGTACCGGAAACGCGCACGCGTGCGTTGTTCAGGTAGCTGCCCGTGTCGCTGTTCAGCACACGGCCCGTGATGCCACCCCGAGCCTCTGCTTGGGCGTACCCGGCCGCTGGATATGCCAGCAACGCGATACCCGCAAGAGGCGCTAGAAGCGCAAGTTTTAGTTTCAAGAGCGACGCCGCTTTTATTGCGGGTCTGGCGTCTGCCAGACCTTCGCCGACCGCGCGCGGGGCGGCCACAAATGCGTCTTGGTTATGAGAACGAGTCATGTGAGTTCGGTAGTCCTTGGTTGCCAGCCTTGGTTATAGTCCACCGCGAGAGCACTGGCCGGGTCCCGCGGCGTTTCATTCGGTCATAGTAAAACTGACGCCGAGACGAAAGGGACAGGCGGCCGAAAGTGTCAACGAAAGCTGAATACATTAACACTTTCATCACAACACCGGTCATATTTTGTATCCGTGAAACGGAACATTACGGATAGATTACGTCGTTAAAATTCAACTACTCTAGCAGCACGGCTTCTTTGGCCGATCAGATCCAGGCCCACCTTCCTGCCAGCCACCCCCGGCGTCGCCGCAACTCCCGCGAGCAAAAATCCCGCGAACCAACGCCGCGGAACGGGGCATGCCCGCGCCCCGCGGCAGCACCTCAAAAACACCGTTTTGTTACAGCCCCGTGTCCGTGTGGTTAAGATCTGGCTACACGCCCGCCTCCGCGTTGACGGAGGCGGAGGGGTGACCCACGCCTCCGGTCTTTCCCGAATCTTAACCGAACACACCATGCCTGCCCGACCGTCCCACCTTCGCTCACTACGAACTCTCGTCGCCTTCTCCGCCGCCCTGGCCCTTGCAGCCGCGGCCCACGCCCAGACCGGCGCCATCACTGGCCGCGTCACCGACGCCTCCTCTGGCCTCGCCCTCGGCGGCGCGCGCGTCGCCATTCCCGGCACCAACCTCGTAACCTTCGCCGGCCCCTCCGGCGACTACGTCCTCACCAACGTCCCCGCCGGCGCCCGCTCCGTCGAGATCAGCTACGTCGGTTATCCCGACCGTACCGAACCCATCACGATCGCCGACGGCCGCACCGCCCAGCTCAACGTCCTCTTCGGCGACGACGTCGTCGCGCTCGACACTCTCACCATTCAGGGCGCCGCCGTTGGCTCCGCCCGCGCCATCAATCAACAGCGCGCTTCCGACACCCTCACCAACATCGTCGCCGCCGACGCCATCGGCCGCTTCCCCGATCAAAACGCCGCCGAGGCCATGCAACGCATCCCGGGCGTCTCGCTCTACCGCGATCAAGGCGAAGGCCGCTACATCGTTCTCCGCGGCCTCAACTACACCTTCACCTCCGTCAAAGTGAACGGCGGCTCCTTCGCCGGCGCCGACCTCGGCGAACGCGCCACCGCCCTCGACGTCATCCCCGCCGACGCGCTTGCTGCCATCAAGGTCACCAAGGTCCCCACGCCCGACATGGACGGCGAAGGCCTCGGCGGTCAGGTCGATATCAAAACCAAAAGCCCATTCGACGCCGACGGTTTCGCCGCCAGCGTGAGCGCACAAGGCCAGTACGCCGCCCTCACCGATCAATACAGCAGCAAGTTCAACGGCTACGTCTCCCAACGTTTCGGCGACAACAACCAGTACGGCTTCCTCATCGCTCCTACCTGGCAAGAGCGCAAATTCGGTTCCTACAACTACGAGACCGGCGGCGCCTGGTTCGCCCCCGGTGACGCTCCCGGCTTGGGCGGAGCCAGCTCCCCATTCTACACCGCCGAAGCTCTCGAATTCCGCGACTACGTCATCAACCGCGAACGCTACAGCATCACCACCGCGCTCGAAGCCCGCCCCGACTCCACGCTTTCGCTGTATCTTAATGCCGGCTACAACCGCTTAACCGACACCGAAAGCCGCCACCTCACCCTGTTCGACTTCACCGAAGCCGACGAACTCTCCGCCGCCTCCGCCACGTCCGCCACCTACAGCGATCTTCGCCGCTACGCCCGCCGCCTGCGCATCCGCGAAAAAGACCAGGAGGTCTTCACCCTTGTCGCCGGAGCCGAGAAACGCCTCGGCGCCTGGACGCTCGATGCCCGCGCCGGCTACACCGATGGCAAAGAAAAACGCCCCGACGAACTCACCGTCCGCTTCCGTCGCAACACCCGCGACACGGACCTCCGCTACGACACCGCCGGCGCCTACGGCCTCACTGTCACCCAGCTGGCCGGCGCCAGTTTCTACGATCCCGCTTCCTACAATTTCCAACGCGTCGATCTCGCCAACGAAAGCGGCTCCGAAACCGGCACCGATCTCGGCCTCAACGCCCGCTACGATTTCGCCACCGCAAATCCAGCCTATCTGAAGTTCGGCGCACTCCTCCGCACCAAAGAAAAAGACTCCGAAGGCGAGGTCTACGAACTCGGCACCGCTCCCACCTCGTTCACCTTCGCCAACCTCGCCGAACCCGCCAGCGACTATCCCTACCTCCGCGTTCCCCGCATCAGCACCGACGCCGTCAAACGCGCCTTCTACAGCAACCGCGCCGCGTTCACCGGCAGTCGTGCGTTCGAGGATAGCGAATACGAGGATTTCTCGCTCACCGAAGATGTCCTCGCCGCGTACGTCATGAGCGGCGTCACCTTCGACCGGCTCAACGTCATCGCCGGCCTGCGCATGGAACACACCGATTTCGAGACAACCGGCAAGGAACTCGATCTGGTCAACGAAACCGTCGTCGCCCGCACCGCCTCCCACAGCTACACCAACTGGCTCCCCGG
>CAMLSH010000140.1 GCA_946482625.1 uncultured Opitutaceae bacterium | reverse complement strand
CATCCGCCGCCCAAAGCGCCGCGCCCACGATCCCCGCTTCGTTCTTCGCCCGCGCGGGAACCACCGGCGCGTGCGTCTTCAAATATTTGAAAAATTTGCCGCTGTCCGCACTCACCCCGCCGCCGAGGATGATCAGATCCGGCTCAAGAATCGTCTCCACGATCTGAAGGTAATGGCTCAGCCGCTTCCCCCACTTGTGCCACGAAAGGTCTTCTTTCTCCTTCACCGACGCCGCCACGTGTTTCTCCGCCGAATCGCCCTTGATCGGCAAATGCCCAAGTTCGGAATTCGGATACAACAACCCGCGATAAAACAGCGCTGAGCCCACCCCCGTCCCGAGCGTGAGTAACACCACCGTGCCTTTCTCTTTCCGCCCCGCGCCAAACCGCATCTCCGCGATGCCCGCCGCGTCCGCGTCGTTCACCACGCTCACGCGCGCGCCCGTCGCCTTCGACACCAGCTTCGCAAGATCGCAGCCGATGAAATCCTTATGCAGATTCGCCGACGTCGTCGCCGTCATCCCGTGGATCACGCCGGGAAACCCAAGCCCGATAGGCCCTTTCCACGCAAAGTGCGCCGCAATCTCCGCGACGATCTTCGCCAGCTCCTTCGGCGAAACTTTCTTCGGCGTCGCGATGCGATGCCGTTCGCCGAGCAGTTTACCCGTCGTGGTGTCAACCGGCGCGCCTTTGACCGCCGAACCTCCGATATCGATGCCAAGAACGTTCATGTGAGAAAAACGAATACGCGCCGCCCCGCTACTCACTTCTCCGACGAACATTTCCCGCCGCCACCGCAACCGCAGCCACCCTCGCCGTGTTCATGGCTGTGTCCGTCGCCCCCGTGGGCATGTCCGTGCGCCAGCTCTTCCTCCGTCGCCGCCCGCACCGCGACGACTTCCACATCGAAGGTCAGATCCACGCCCGCCAGCGGATGATTCGCGTCGAGCGTCACCTCCTCGCCCTCGATCGCCGCGATCGTCACCACCGGCGCTCCCGGATCGGGCTCTGTCTGGAAACGATCGCCCACCTTCAACTCGCCCTCGAACGGGATCTGGTTGCGCGGGAGTTTGTGAATCATCGCCGCATCCGGCAGCCCGTACGCCTTCTCGGCCGGCACCACCACGCGCGCCTTCGTCCCCGCCGCCACGCCGCGCAGTTGTTCATCGAGTCCATCGATAATCTGCCCCGCGCCCTCGAGATAAGAAACCGGCTCGCCTCCACCCGACATGTCCAGCACCTGGCCGGAAGGATCGCGAAGCGTATAGTGAAAGGAAACGACGTGACGGGACATAGGAGTGGAAGGCCCGAAAGTACCAAGGCCGAGGTCCCAAGTGGCAAGACCCAAGCCAGCGGCGTCCTGGCCATTGCCACCCAGCTGTCTTGCCCCTCGCCTCTCGCCTTTTGCCCGCCTTCTCAGCTTTCCTCCCGCAGCACCGCCAGCGGCGGATGCGTCGCGATTCCCCGATTCGCGATCCACCCCGTGAGCAACGTGACCACCGTCACACCTCCCACCGTCACCGCCAGATAACCCACCGGCAGCACCACCGGCGCTTCGAAAACAAACACCGCCAGCAACGCGCTCGCCCCAAATGCCAGCCCGCCGCCCGTCAACGCCGCCAGCGCACCCAGCACCGCATACTCGATCAACTGAATGCGCGCGATCTGCCCCTGACTCGCCCCGAGTGTCCGCAGCAGCACCGTTTCGCGAATACGCTGAAAACGCCCCGTCATCACCGCTCCCGCCAGCACGATGATCCCCGTCGCCACCGTGAACAGCGCGATGAATCGCACCACCAGCTCCACGTTGGAAAAAATCCCCTCCAGCGTTTGCAGCAGCAGCCCGAGATCGATGGCCGACACATTCGGAAACTGTGTCACCACCACTCGCTGCACCCGTGCCGATTCCTCCGGCGAGATCGCCCGCGCTGCAGCCACGAAAAACTTCGGCGCCGCATCCAGCGGCCCTTCGGGAAACACCACGAAGAAATTCGGCGACATCCGCTGCCACTCCACTTCCCGCACGCTCGTGACTTTTGTCGTCATCGGCACGCCCTGCACGTCCCACTCGACCTCGTCGCCCAGCGCGAGGTGCATCTCCTTCGCCAGCTCTTCCGCGATCGAAATCGGAATCACCGCCGCATCCGCCGCCACACGTCCGTCGAAAACACCCGCCACGACTTTCTCCGTATCCGAAATCTCGCCACGAAACGTCGAGCGATACTCCCGCCGCAGCCGCCAGCCCGGGATGTCGCTGCTCCGGTCCTTCAATATCTGCTCCACCGGCCGCCCCTTCAACGCGCGCATCCGCATCGTCACGATCGGCGCCTGCGCGCGCACCGGCACACCTTCCTTCGCGAGCGTCTCGGTCAGCGGCCCGATCTGGTCGTCCTGCACATCGAAGAACAACAGATTCGGCCGCTCCCCGCCCGCCGTCCCGCGCACCTGCGCCAGCAACGTCTCCCGCGTCAGCACCAGCGCGAGCAACAGAAACGTCCCCAACCCCAGCGACAACAACAGCAGCACCGTGCGATTATTCGGCCGGTGCAGATTCGCCACACCCTGACGCCAGACATACGGCAGGCTCTTCGGCAAAAACCGCCGCGCGGCCCACGCCACGACTTTCGCCAGCGACGCCAACACGCCGAAACACACCACCAGCGCCCCCGCAAAACCCAGACCCGTTGTCCAGCTGCGCGTCTGCACCACCGCAAATCCCGTCACGGCCAGGACGATCGCCGCATACAACGCCACCCGCCACGGATCGCGCCAGCCCGCCTGCTCCACGAACGCCGCGCGCAACGCTACCAGCGGCGACACCCGCCGCACCGCCAGCAGCGGTAGCAACGTGAACAACCCGCACACCACGAGCCCTGCGCCCATCCCGCGCAGCACCGCCGTCCACGACACGAAAAATTCCACGTCCACCGGCAGCGTCCCCTTCAAGAACGGCATCAGCGCAAACTGCACGCCCACGCCCACCGCGGCCCCGGACACCGCGCCGAAAAGCCCCAGCGCGAATCCTTGAACCAAATACACCGAAAAGGTCTGCCACGCGCTCGCTCCGAGACACCGGAGCACCGCAACCGTCGCAATCTTCTGCCGGACGTACACATGCACCGCGCCCGCCACACCGATCGCCCCGAGAAACAACGCGATGAATCCCACCAGGCTCAAAAACGCATCCACGTTCGCGAGCGCGCGTCCCAGCTGGCGCTTTCGATCCTCCACCGTGTCGAAGCCCAATCGCAGTTCGCGGAAACGCGGCCGTAGCTCGCGGATGAGTTTTTCCACATCAAAACCCGGCGCGAACTTGAAGAACGTCCGGTAACGCACCAACGCCCCCGGGCCGAGCAATCCAGTGCCTTCAAGCTGCGAGCGCGGGATATACACGCGCGGCGAAAGCATCGCCACCGCCGCCGAGTCACCCGGGATTTTCTTGAGCGCGCCCACCACGCGAAACGTCTTCTGGCCCAACTTCACCGGATCGCCGGTCTTCACGCCAAATTGCGCCATCAGCGTCTCCTCCAGGATCGCCACGTCCTCACCCGCGCGCAAAACCGCCGGCGCATCGGCCGGATCCGTCAAAAACTCCCCATAAAACGGATACGCCCCTTCAACCGCGCGCACCGTCACGAGCCGTGTCTGCCCCCCGCTCGACGGAAACACCACCATCGACGCAAACGAGATCTCGTGCGCCTGCTCCCCGCCAAACCCATCGAGGAACGCCTTCGCCTCGCCCGAAAATTCCGTGCGCGAATCCACTTCGAGATCCGCCCCGAGCAACGCCTTCGCCTGCGTATCGATCGCCCGCCGCATATTGTCCGTCAGCGAGCCGATCGCCACCAGCGCCGCGATGCCGAGCACGATGGACAACGAAAACAACGCCAGCCGCCGCCGCGCCGCCCGCGAATCCCGCCACGCCAGTTTGAAAATGAAATTCATGTCAGAAGGTAGGGCGCGTTATCCCTAACGCGCCGGTTGGACTCGATATCGCGAAATCGACGATCCCGGGATTGACGGTGGAACGCGCCGTCCCGGCGCGTTGTTCAATATCGCGTTTCAAGGACGCGCCAACGCCCGCCGACTCCACCAACCTGCAACTCTCCGTGCACTCCGGTTTCCCACTCTGTGCTCTCTGTGTAATCATTCCGATGAGGTTCACACCGCCCCCTTCATCTCATCGCTCACGACCTTCCCCGACTTCAGCCGGATCACCCGCCGACATTTCCCGGCAAGTTCCAGATCATGCGTGACGAGCACCAGCGTCGTGCCGCGTTCGCGATTCAACCCAAAGATCAGCTCCACCATCGCGTGCGCTGTCACCCCATCGAGATTCCCCGTCGGCTCGTCGCAGAACAAAATTTTCGGCCGATTGATAAACGCCCGCGCCAACGCCACGCGCTGCTGTTCACCGCCCGAAAGCTGAATCGGAAAATGATCTTCGCGCTCGCCGAGCCCGACCCGCGCCAGCAACTCCCGCGCTTCCGGCTCCTTGCCGCGTTCACCGCGCAGCTCCAGCGGCACCAGCACGTTTTCCAGCGCCGTCAGCGTCGGGATCAGTTGGAAATTCTGAAACACAAAACCCACGTGCTCGTTGCGCACCTTCGCGCGCGCATCCTCACTCAGCCCGCCGATATCCACGCCTGCCAGTTCCACCGAACCGCCGCCCGGCCGGTCGAGCCCCGCGCAGAGTCCGAGCAGTGTCGTTTTCCCGCTACCCGACGGCCCCACGATCGCCAGGCTCGCGCCGGCTTCGATCGAGAAACTCACTTCATGCAAAACCGTGAGCGCGCCATGGGCGGTCGGATACGTTTGGGTCAGTCGCTGGACATTCAACATTGCTTGAGCACACATGCGGGAGTGCCGGAAGAAAGCACCTGAACCTCCTTAAGCAAACGATGACCTCATTCCACACGCGCTTCTTGTTTCCACTTTTCACCTACGCGCTGATCATCGCCTCGTCCTTTCTCCACGCCACCGCTTTTGCCGCTGACGCCGCTTCGACGCAGACGCCCAAATCCGCCGCGCCCGCCGTGAAGACCATCCTCTTCTTCGGCGACAGCCTCACCGCCGGCTACGGTCTCGACGATCCCTCCCTCGCCTTCCCCGGTCGCATCCAGGAAAAAATCACCGCCGAAAAACTCCCCTGGCGCGTCATCAACGCCGGTCTCTCCGGCGAAACCACCGCCGGCGGACTCCGCCGTCTTGATTGGATCATGCGCCAGCCTGTCCACATCTTCGTCCTCGAACTCGGCGGCAACGACGGCCTCCGCGGCCTCTCACCCGATGTCGCCCGCGCCAACCTCCAAGGCATCATTGATCGCGTGCGCGCCAAAAACCCGGCCACCCACATCGTCATCGCCGGTATGGAAATGCCCACGAGCATGGGCGCCGACTACACCACCTCCTTCCGCGCCATCTACCCCGACCTCGCGAAGAAAAACGACGCCACCCTCATCCCCTTCCTCCTCGAAGGCGTTGGCGGCGACCCAAAGCTCAACCTCCCCGACGGCGTCCACCCCACCGCCGAAGGCCACGCCCGCGTCGCCGAAACCGTCTGGAAAATCATCCGCCCGCTCCTGGTCGCAACACCCCAGACTCCCTAGGTTCCATAGGGAGGAACGCGCCGTCCCGGCGCGTTGATCGACATCGCCCGCGCCACGATTCATTTCGCCGACACCCCATCGACTCACGGGAGCCCTCCCCCCCAAGCCGCTCCCGCGCGTCCCGTCGCTGCTCCGCCGCCCCTACTCCCTTCCCACTACTCGCTACTTCCGAGCCCTCAGCCCCGCCCCGTAAAACTCCTCTCAAACCCCGCGGCAAATACGGATGGCGGCTTGCAAGTGCAAATAACTGGGGCTAACACCCCAGTCGTCCGATGCGTTGGCTGCACCCACTCCTCTTCGCTTCCTTGGCGTCCCTTTCGGCCGCCGCCACGTTCACGTGGACCGGTGCAGGAAACAACGACCGCTACGACAATCCCGCCAACTGGTCTGGCGGCATCGTCCCGCCCGATGATGGCACCGCCACGGTGGTCTTCGGCGAACAAGGCGCGGGACACGTCGAGCTCCCCTTCTTCGGCCTCCTCAATCTCGCCAGCATCCAAGTCGAGACCACCGCCAGTTATTCGTTCTCCGGACTGGCTCTGCTCCGCGTCGATCACGGCATCGACGCCTCCGCCACCAGCGGCGTGTATTTCTCGCCGGGCATCGTTCTCACTCTCGCCGGTACCGACCAGACGGTCAGCGTTTCCTCCGGCTCCGTGGAAATCTCCGGCACGATTCTCGGCGGCGCTGGCCTCACCAAGAGCGGCTCCGGTGACCTCGTTCTTTCCGGCCTCAATCTCTACGCCGGCGGCACCCGCGTCGAAAGCGGCAGCCTCACCTTCACCTCGACCGCTTCCATCCCCAACGCCGGCCGCATCGAGTCCAACACCGGCGCCTACGTTGGGATCACTTTCAATCAGTTCGTTCAGTCCAGTTTTCTCGACCAGCTCGACACCGCCGACTTTCGCGGCGCGATCGGCTTCGACACCGCCAGCGGCCAGACTTCGCCCACGGTATTCAGCGATCAACTCGATCTCACCAGCCTCGCCAACTACGCCGGCCTCGGTTCGCAAACCTCCGCCCGCATCACCGGTCAGATCGTGGTCGACTCCACCAGCGACTATCGCTTCAGCGGTGGCGCCGGCACGCTTTACGTCGAGAGCAGCCTCACCGGCGACACCCGCGGCGTGGACCTGCGCTCCGATTTCGGCTCACCGCTCACGCTCGTCCTCCGCGGCGGCAATTCCTTCAACGGCCAGGTCAACATCCTCAACTCCGTCCTCGTTCTCGACAGCAGCAAAGCCCTCCCCGGCACCTCGCCCGCACTCGTCACCCAGCGCCTGAACCTCAACGGCCCCGGCTACGCAGGCTACACGGAAAACTTCGTCGTCACCCCCGCCGGCTTCCTCAGCCGCTTCAACACCATCGGCAGCTCGCAAGCCATCGTCGGTATCGACTCCGCGAATATAGCCGCCCCGCGCACCGTCACGCACGCCATCGACCTCTCCATGGGCGGCACCCGCACCGATCCCTACTATCTGGGAACGAGCACCCGCGTCACCCTCACCGGCGACATCACGCCCACCACCGGCGACGACCTTTACCTCACCGCCGTCAAAGGCGGCCACCTCACCGTCGCCTCGACCCTCGGCAACAACATCCCGGGCGTCGTCATCGGCCAGACCAACTCCTTCGATCCGCAAGGCGGCACCGTCGAACTCAAAGGCGCCAACACCTACGCCGGCGGCACCCAGGTCCTCGGCGGCACCCTCCTCGCCGGCAGCAACAACGCCCTCGGCCTCGGCGGCGTCACCGTCGCCGACCGCGCCACGCTGAGCGTCGCGCAATCCGTCCTCCTCTCGAACCAGCTCACCCTCTCCAGCGGCGCCACTCTCTCCGGCTACGGCACCTTCGGCGCGATCGGCGGCACCACCATCGCCAACGGCGCCCGCCTCTCCCCCGGCAGCAACACGCACATCGGCACGCTCTCCTTCACCAACGGCCTCACCCTCGGCGCCGGCGGCAGTCTCACATTCAATCTCCTCAGCCCCACCGGCTCCGCTGGCACCGGCTGGGATATGATCAACGTCATCGGCAGCCCGCTCAACATTTCCTCCACCAGCGGCAGCCCGTTCACGATCGATCTGGTGACCCTTAGCGCCAACGGCACGACCGGCCCGGTCAGCATTTTCGACGCGACCCAAAGCTACAGCTGGACGTTCGCCACGTCGGATAAAATCAACGGCTTCTCGACCGACCTCTTCGCGATCAACTCCACCGGTTTCCAAAACAACCTCGGCGGCGGCACGTTTCTCATCACCGAAAACGGCACCGGCCTCGCGATCACATTTACCCCGGTTCCCGAGCCTTCGACCTACCTCCTGATGGCCCTCGGCCTGGGCCTCGTCGCCATCTTCGAATACCGCCGCCGCAAGTAAGCGGTTGCCGGGTGATGGCGGGCTAACATCACAGTTAGGACAAGATGCACCAATCCCGCGTCACCAAATATGATCCGGCGTGCAGGGATTCTAAGGATGCTTACATCAAGCAAGAATGGACGTCATTCAACGATATCGGCCGGTCGCACGGAGGCGTCGTCCTCAGCAAAGAAGACTATCTCCGCGTAGAGTCCGCCTACATCGAGATCGCGAAGAGATTCTTAGCAGAAGACAATTCCCCTTATCTGCATGCAGTCTCAGTCGAGAATCACACTGATCCAGCACGCGGCCCAAATGAAAACTCCCTGATTACCGACGAGGATCTACCCGCAGTTTGTCGATCAGTTTTACGGGAAGAGTTCTGGTGCAAACTTGAGAGTGAAGGTCGGTTTCTCCATTTCGGTTACGACTACTACATGTACGTTGGCGTCACGAGCGAGTGTCCCTCTTCTATCGCTGCGGCCTCTGCTCTCGGCCTGTATGTTGAGCCTTTCGAATCCCCGTACTTCGAAACCAAACAAGAAGAAACCTGAAGAAGGCGGCTATACTTAGGGAAGCTATCTTGCGGTACGAAGACCCAGATCAAGCCACTCCCCGTCTGCGATTAGCAGACACCTCCGCCCAACCGCGCAGGCGATCAGCCGGAGCCGCACTCCCAAGATTTCGCCCATTGGCGAAATCCATTAGCGGTTCCAACCCTCCGGGCTCCGGTCTCCGATTCACGCGATTCCCATCTGTCTTGTCTGTCCCTCCCGCCAAAAACCGTACGCATCGCCCGCTCTCCTCCGCATAC
>CAMLSH010000139.1 GCA_946482625.1 uncultured Opitutaceae bacterium | reverse complement strand
CGCAAATCGCCCAGCGCCGCCGGTTGCACCGACGGATCGGCCCACGCCGCAAACGCGATCATGCCGGCGTTGTCGCCGGTGTGTTTCGGCTGCGCGGCGAGCAACGGCACGCGGTGCTTCTTCGCGACTGAGTCCAACGTGGCGCGCAAGGTCCGGTTGTTGGCCACACCGCCTGAAAGCCCCACGCTCGCGTATCCGTTCTTCTCCAACGCCAGTCCCGTCTTGCGCGCGAGCGCGTCGATCACCGCCTGCTGATAGCTCGCGCAAAGATCCGGCGTCCGCGCCGCGACTTCCTCTGCGCTCATTTTCTCAAGCTGGTAACGCAGACTCGTTTTTAAACCAGAAAAACTGAAATCGAGATCGCTGCGCGGGCCTATGCCGCGGGGAAAATCAAAAACGTCCGTCCTCCCCTGCCCCGCGAGTTTTTCGATCAACGGGCCTCCCGGATAGCCGAGTCCGAGCAGCTTCGCGCCTTTGTCGAGCGCCTCGCCCGCCGCGTCGTCCCGCGTCGAAGAAATCACCGTGATGCGCCTCTCCGCATCGAGTCGGAAGAGCAGCGTGTTGCCACCGGAAACGATCAACCCGAGATGCGGCAGCAACGCGCTGAACCGCTCTACAAACTCCGCCGGCCCTTGCTCGTGCAACGCGATGAAGGGCGAAAACGCGTGGCCCCGCAGGTGATTCACGCCCACGAGCGGCACACCCAATCCCAACGCCAGCGCCTTCGCGGCCGCCGTGCCGATTGCGAGACATCCCGCGAGCCCCGGCCCATGCGTCACCGCTACGCGCGTGATCGCGCGAAAATCGTCCGTCACTCCGCGTGCCCGATCAAGCAACGGCGCGACCGTCCGCAGATGCTCCCG
Organism: uncultured Opitutaceae bacterium; assembly: GCA_946482625.1. Next base: position 7,921 of record CAMLSH010000139.1, on the reverse strand, counting down.
TGTCGCCAAATCCGGCACGACCCCGCCGTAGCGTTCGTGCATCGCCATCTGGCTGTGTATCCATTCTGCGGTGAGCCCACGCGCCGGATCGAAAACCGCGACCGCGGTTTCATCGCAGGATGTTTCCAGCGCGAGGATCATACGCGCATCACTTCGCCGACGCCGCGGAACCAGCTGCAATCGCCCGCGCATCGAGCACGGTCACACCGCGCAACACATCGACCGCCGCCTGCAACTGCCGGTCCGTCACCGGCTCCATCCCGAAGCGTTCCTTGAACTGCGCCGGATCGTTCATGTCGGGACGGTCGCGTTGCAACCGCACGTTTTCGTCCTCCTCCGGCGTCATCACGACTTCGACCTGCGGCTCGACGCCTTTCTCGTGAATCGTGACGCCGCTCGGCGTGTAATACCGTGCCGTCGTCAGCCGCATGCCTTCGCCGTTTTTCAGCCTAAAAATCGATTGCACCGATCCTTTGCCAAACGACCGCTCGCCCACGACCACGGCCTTGCCCGTGTCTTTCAACGCCCCGGCCACGATCTCCGCAGCGCTCGCGCTGCCCGAGTTGATGAGCACCGCCACCGGCACGTCGATCGGTGGCTCGGCGGCCTCCGCGCGGTATTCTTCGCGGGATTTCGCTCCGCGGCCCTGCGTGTAAACGATCAGGTCTCCCTTCTTGAAAAACGGTTCCGCCACCTCCACGGCTGCGTCGAGCAGGCCACCGGGATTGTTGCGCAAATCGAGCACGAGACTCGTCACCCCTTGCTTGGAGAACGTATTGAGCGCGTTGATAAACTCCTCCGCCGTCCGCTCGGTAAACTGCGTGATCTGCACGTAACCGACTCCGCCCGGCAACACCTGCACTTCGCGCACGCTCTCCGTTTTGATCAGCTCGCGCACGAGCGTGACCTCGTATTCACGTTTCTCATCCGGACGCAGCAGCCCGACCGTGACGCGCGATTTCGGTTTTCCGCGCAGGCGCTCCACCACTTTATCCATCGTGGGATTTTCCAACGCCGTGCCATCGATGCGCACGATTTCATCGCCGCGTCGGATGCCCGCACGATCGCTCGGCGTGCCCGCGATCGGCGCCACGATAACCACACGATTCTTCCGCAACTCCACCTGTACGCCGATGCCACCAAACTCGCTGCTCATGTCCTCTTCGAGCTGTTGATACGCGCGCGATTCCAAAAACTCCGAGTGCGGATCGAGCGCCTCCACGACGCCGTGCAACGCCGCCTTCGTCAGCTCCGGCAGCGCCGCTTTCTTCTCGTCCACGTAATTGTCGTTCACCAGTTCGAGCACGTCGCGCAGATAGCTCGTCGATTTTTCGAGTTCCCGATTGGGAAACAGCCCCCACGCAAACGCGACCCGAGCCGCGCCCATGGCCAGACTCAAGCCCAGCACGACTCCGCAAGCGATGGTGACGACCCGTTTTAACATAGGAGAAACCGGCAGACTGTGGGGATAGAGCGGCGTTTGTAAATCGGTTCGTCAGACAGATTCGTGGATGGCTTTGAAAGATTGCGGAGTGCACCGCCAGCCGCCCCAATCCCGCCCTTATCTAAGCGCCCGCCATGTCCGCCGACACCGAACCTGCACCACCGCCCTCCGCCGCCTTCATCGCGGCCTTCCGCGCCCGCGCCGGTTCGCGCGAGGTAATGCCGTTCGATGAGTTCATGGCCTTGGCGCTCTATCACCCCGAGCTCGGGTACTACCGCCAGGATCGCGCTCGCGTAGGCCGCAGTGCGAAAACGGATTTTTATACCGCCACATCGTCCGGCGCGATCTTCGGCGAACTCATCGCCGCCGCCTGCACGAAGCTCTTGAAGACCAGCAACCGCGATCCCAGCGAGTTCACCTTCGTCGAGATCGGCGCCGAACCCACCGGCGGCGTGCTGAAAAACGTCGCTCACCCATTCGCCTCGTCCCGAACCCTCCGTATCGGAGAATCACTGACGCTGACGGAGATCGGCGGACCGCTCATCGTTTTCTCCAACGAACTCTTCGACGCCCAACCTTTCCGCCGTTTCGTGCGACGCGACGGCACCTGGCGCGAACTCGGCGTCATCGTCGACGCCAGCGGCCACTTCGCGGAAACGGAAATGCCCGCGTCCGACGTCCCCGTCACCATCGCCAACGCACACGCACCAAACCCGATCCAACTCCCCGCAAATCTTCCCACGAATCTCTCCGACGGTTACCGCCTCGATCTTCCCCTCGCCGCCGCATCGCTCGCCGACTCACTCGCCGCCCAACCGTGGTCCGGCCTTTTCGTCGCCTGCGACTACGGCAAATCCTGGCGTGAACTCACCGAAGCCACACCCGCCGGCACCGCCCGCGCCTATCATCGCCACACCCAATCCAACGACCTGCTCGCCCGCCCCGGCGAACAGGACCTCACGTGTCATATCTGTTGGGACTGGCTCGCCGACGCCCTCAGCCGCCACGGCTTCGCTCCGCCCGCCGTCGAGTCCCAAGAAGCCTTTTTCGTTCACCACGCCGGCGAATTCATCGCCCGCACCATCGCCGCCGAAGCCACCCGCATGAGCCCGCGCAAACTCTCGATCATGCAATTGCTTCATCCCGCCAACATGGGCCAAAAATTCCAAGTCCTTCACGCCCTGCGCGCCTGATGCCCTTTCCGCCCAAGTTTCCCCTTGCTTCACGTTTCCCCCGCCCTTTACTCCCGACCCTTTAACCTACTCGAAACCATCATGGCCAGAATCTGTGCAATCACCGGAAAGCGCCCCGTCAAAGGCAGCTCCATCAACCGTAAGGGTCAGAGCAAGAAGAGCGGCGGCATCGGTACGCACGTGACCAGCATCACGAAGCGTAAATTCCGCCCCAACTTGCAGAAGATCCGCATCCGCACCGCCAACGGCGGCACCAAGCGCGTCCTCGTCGCGGTCAAAGCCATCAAGGCCGGCCTCGTCGAGAAGGTCTAAGTCCCTTTCGCCAACGCTTTTTTTAAAACCCGCCGCTGAAAAGCTGCGGGTTTTTTCATGCCCGCGCGTTGACCCTTTCGGGCCCGTTTCAATCATTGCGGCCCCCGCGCATCCGTTTCGTTTCCGAAGCGTCTAGATCTTTCACACCCTGAACCACCCGCCCATGAAGTACTCGCTCAACGTCAACGGCCAGTCCCGCAGCGTGGACGCCGCTCCGGAAACGCCCCTCCTCTGGGTCCTCCGCGACCACCTCGATCTCGTCGGCACCAAATACGGTTGCGGCATCGGCATGTGCGGCGCCTGCACCGTCCACATCGATGGCGAAGCCGCGCGCTCCTGCTCGCTGCCCGTCTCCACCTTGGGCGACAAAAAGATCGTCACCATCGAAGGCCTCTCCGCCGACGGTTCGCACCCGCTCCAGAAAACCTGGTGCGACCTCGACGTTCCCCAATGCGGCTACTGCCAGTCCGGCCAGATCATGTCCGCCGCCGCCTTGCTCGCGAAAAACCCGCAACCGACCGACGCCGACATCGACGAATCCATGGCGGGCAACCTCTGCCGTTGCGCCACCTACACGCGCATCCGCCAAGGCATTCACGACGCCGCCCGGCTTATGGCCAACCCTCCACCGGCCCCCGGCAGCGCGGAGAATCCGCCAGCACCGCCCGCACCCGCTTCGTCCACCGTCCCCGCTCCCCAACTCCAGGAGGCCGCCAAATGAGCACACGTCTTCCCGACTTCATCGAAGCTGCGCTCGCCGCCGCCGGCTCGGCCAACGCCACCAGCGGCCTCGACCGCCGCGGTTTCCTCAAACTCAGCGCCCTCGCCGGCGGCGGCATCGCTTTCGCCCTTTACGTAAAATCGACGCCCGCCGGTTTCGCTGCCGATGCCGCTGAAGCCGTGGCCGCGGCAGGCGAGTTCACGCCCAACGCTTTTATCCGCATCACGCCCCAAGGCGTCATCACGATCATCGCGAAAAACCCCGAGATCGGCCAAGGCGTGAAAACGTCCCTGCCCATGATCATCGCCGAAGAACTCGAAGCGCCGTGGGAAAGCGTCGTCATCGAGCAGGCCGGCCTCGATCCGAGGCTCGGCGGACAATTCGCCGGCGGCAGCACCGCCATTCCGGTCAACTACGACCAATGCCGCCGCCTCGGCGCCGCCGCTCGCATCACGCTGATCGAAGCTGCCGCGCAAACGTGGGAAGTCCCCGCGTCCGAGTGTTTCGCCGAAGCCGCCGCTGTCATTCACCGCCCCACGAGCCGCAAGCTGGCCTACGGCGAACTCGTCGCCAAGGCCGCCACCCTGCCCGCGCCCGATCTGAAAACCGTCGCGCTCAAGGACCCAAAGGACTTCAAGCTCCTCGGCCGCCGTATCGGCGGCGTGGATAACAAAAAAGTCGTCACCGGCCAGCCGCTCTTCGGCATCGACCAAAAACTCCCCGGCCTGCTCCACGCCGTGTACGTTCGCTCCCCTGGCTTCGGCGGCAAAGTCGCCAGCGCCAATCTCGACGACATCAAAAAACTCCCCGGCGTCCGCGACGCCTTCACGCTCGTCGGCACCGACGATCTTTTCGGCCATCTCTCCGGCGTCGCCATCCTCGCCGACACCACCTGGTCCGCCTTCAAGGCCAGCGAACAACTCAAGGTCTCCTGGGACGAGTCTCCACGTTCCGACTACAGCAGCGAAGCCTTCGCGGCCAAAGCCGAAGCCCTTTCCAAGGAAGCTCCCTTGAAGGAACTCCGCCACACGGGCGCCGTCGACGAAGCGCTCGCCTCCGCCGCGAAGACCGTCGAAGCCGCCTACCATTATCCGTATCTGGCCCACGCCACACTCGAGCCGCAGAATTGCACCGCACTCTTCAAAGACGGCCACATGGAAATCTGGGCGCCCACGCAAAGCCCCAGTCCGGGCCGCGACATGGTCGCCAAGGTCCTCGATCTGCCGAAAGACAAAATCACCATCCACCTCACGCGCATCGGCGGCGGTTTCGGCCGGCGCTTGATGAACGACTTCCTCGTCGAATGCGCCGCCATCGCCCACAAAGTCGAAGGCAAACCCGTGCAGGTCACGTGGACGCGCGCGCAGGATATGCAGCACGACTACTACCGCGCCGCCGGCTGGCACTTCCTCAAAGGCGGTGTGGACAACGCGGGAAAACTCGCCGCGTGGCACGACCACTTCGTCACCCTCGGGACCAACTCATCGGAAAAACCAGGCAACGGTGCCGACGTCAGCGGCGACGAATTCCCGAGCCGTTTCATCCCCAACTTCCGTCTTACGCAGTCGATCATCTCCAGCAATCTCCCGACCGGCTACTGGCGCGCGCCGGGCAGTTGCGCGTACGCGTGGGTTTTTCAAAGCTTCCTCGACGAACTTGCTCATGCGGGTGGACGCGATCCGGTGGAGTTCCGTCTCGAAGTGCTTGGCGATGACCGCGAAGTCCCGCCCAGCGCCGGCAATCGTGGCCGATCCTATCACGCTGGTCGCATGAAAAACGTCGTCCGTCTCGCTGCGGAAAAAGCCGGCTGGAAATCGAAACAACTGCCACACGGCCAGGGCCAGGGCATCGCCTTTCACTACAGCCACGCGGGCTATGTCGCCATCGTCGCCGATGTCACCGTCGGCCAGGACGGCACACTCAAGATCGACAAGCTCACGTCCGCTGTGGATGTCGGCCCGATCATCAATCTCAGCGGCGCTGAGAATCAGGTTCAGGGCTCGATGATCGACGGCCTCAGCGCCGCGTGGTTTCAGGAAATCACGGTGGCGAACGGTCGTGTTCAACAAAGCAACTACGCCGACTACGTCCTCCTGCGCATGCCCGATGCGCCAAAGGTCGAAGTTCACTTTGCGAAGACCGATTTCCCTCCCACTGGTCTCGGCGAACCCGCGCTCCCGCCGGTTGCCCCCGCCATCTGCAACGCAATCTTTGCCGCCACCGGAAAACGGATACGCACGCTCCCGATCGACAAAGAAGACCTCAGCTGGTCGTAAAGCGGCAACGACCGATTCCTCCGACCCGCGACTCCGACCGTAGCCGCATCACTTAAGATGCGGAATACGTCGTTTGGAGTCACCCCGCGTCGTAAGTGACGCGGCTACAGACAAACGCACTCGGGGCACGCGACCACTCTGCGCAACCTCCGCCACTCAACTCACCGCCCGAGTTCTTCCACTCCGAACGAAACCACATCCACTCCGCTCGAAAAGTGGCACACCGGACCACCTTCGCTCGCCTCGATCCCCGCAGCTTTCAACACCTCGCACGCTTGGATCTCCACCTCCGCCCGCTGCAATGGCCACGGCGCATGATGGACGTCTACGCGCCGCAACCCACGGCCCGCGCCTCCAAGCGCATAAAGACAATACCTCTCGGCCGCCCAATGTTCGAACGTACCCGGCTGCGAGAAAAACACCTCGCCCATCGGCCGATACCGCGCCGCGAACCGTGCGCCATCCGCGCGTCGTCGGCTCGAATAATCCCACCAACCATCCACACGCTCTTGTCGCATCTTCGCTAAAAAATACGGCAGGCCATATAAAGTTCGCCCGCCCCACACGATTGGCCACGACGTCGCGTCGAGACTGAAAAACCATACGCCGGGCTTCCCTCCCACTTCCACGTAGGTCCTCAGATTCAACTCTGGAAACTCACTGAACCCGGGCAAGTCCGGCCAGGGCCGCTTCATGACGCCGGCCATTCTGAACGGCACCAGACCGACCCACGCCGTGCCGTCAAACTCCTGCACCGTCAGCGCTGGCGGTACCAGCTTTCGCAGGCAATCGCCCGGCACCCGGTAGTGGATAAACGCAAGGTCCCGCCACGATTGGCGCCACGTCCATTCCGACTTCGGCAGCGGCCACGGACGATGCTTCAGTTCTCGCAACGCCGGATGCATACGCGGCGCCTCAGTTCACCCAGTCGCAGCCCGGATCGCGTCCGTAAACGCCTTCAACTTCGCGTGATCTTTCACGCCCGGCGATGCTTCGATGCCGCTGTTCACATCGACAAACGTCGTGCCGCTGACCTTGAGCGCTTCGGCGATGTTCTCCGGCTTCAGACCGCCAGCGAGCACCCACGTGACTTTCGTGAAGCGCTCGCGCAGCCGCGAGAACTCCGTCCAGTTGCCGGTCATGCCCGATCCGCCGTAACCGCCATCATGATACGTGTCCACGAGCACATGATCGGCCAGCGGGAAAAACGCCGGATCCATCTCCTTGCCGGGCGGCACGCGCGGCGCGAGCCAGAGCTGATGCGGTGAAATGATCTCGGTCCACATCGCCACTTCGAAGAACGGCGTGTCGTTCGGGAAATGCAGCTGCACGTAGTCGAAGCCCGCGTCCTTGTACTTCTCCAGATCGCCCATGTCCGTGTATACGACGACCGCCACCTTCTTCAGATCAGCGGGCAGTTTCGGACGCATCTCCTGAAACGCCTCCAGCGAGATGTAGCGCGGAGACTTATGATAGAAAATGAAGCCCAGATAGTCCGCACCGGCAGCCGCAGCCGCCTCGGCATCCACCAGCGAGGTGAGGCCGCAGACTTTTATCCGGATTCCGTTGATCATGCGTAATTACAGAAAGGCCTAAACGACACAGGACCAGCTTTCGTTAGGTAATTCTGTCGTGAACGAGCCGCTTAGAACGAATTGACCGTCCGGATCACGTGCCCGACTTGCTCATCCGTCAGCTCTGGGAAAATCGGCAAACTCACGCACATCGCGCAAATTTTTTCCGACACCGGCATCGAGCCCGCCGGGTATCCGAGTCCCGAGTAACACGCCTGCAAATGCAGCGGCACGGGATAAATCAGATCCGTCCCAATCTCCGCCTTCGCCAGATGCTCGCGCAACGCATCGCGCCGTGGATGCCGGATCGTGAACTGGTGAAACACGCCCGCGCCATACGCCACGTCCGTCAACGGCAAGATCGCGTCCGCCAGTTTGATCTCGTTCGCATAACGTTTCGC
>CAMLSH010000138.1 GCA_946482625.1 uncultured Opitutaceae bacterium | reverse complement strand
ATGTTGGGCTCGATGACGTATTCGTAGCGATCTTTCGCGAGGATGCGGACGTGGCCGAGTCCAGGGAAGGGTAGGTGGGCGCCGAAGACGCGGAGACGGTCGGCCGAGGCGCGGTCGAGGATGCGCTTGCGGGTCTCGATCGCGGTCGCGGGATCGGAGTCGAAGGCGATGCTCCAGTCCGGATGTTCAAAGGAGAATATGTGATGATGGACGGTATCGACGAGGTGCAGGAGCTGGTCGTTGCCCGATGAGAAGAGGACGGAGATGTGGCCGGGGGTGTGTCCCGGGGTTTCGATGATTTCGAGGCCGTCGAGGAGTTTTTCACCGCCTTTGATCTGATCGAACTTGATGGCGGCGAGATGGGCTTTGGCGCTGGCGATGAAGCCCTGTTTGTCGGCGTCCGGCAGGCCGAGGCCGGAGAGGTCGGGCGAGGAGCCGGTCCAGAAGTCGTGTTCGCGGCGATGGATGAAGTGACGGGCGTTTTTGAATACGGGCGCTTTGGTCACCGGATCTAGCAGGCCGCCCATGTGATCGCCGTGGGCGTGGGTGAGGATGACGGCGGTGATCTGTTCGGATTTCACGCCGGCAGCGGCGAGCTGGGCGGCTAGTTTGCCGCCGATGGGGCCGAAGAGGGCACCTGCGCCGGAGTCCACGAGCACGAGTTCGGAGCCCATGCGCACGAGGAGGACGCAAAAGGGGATGCGGATCTGGTCGGGCGGGAGAAACGCGTTTTTAAGTGTGGAGCCGAGCTCCTCGGGGCCGTGGTCTTTCCAGAACTGAAGTTGCGCGGTAGGACCGGCCATGCCTCCGTCGAAAAAGGCGATGGCTTCGAACGCGCCGATGTTGAAGCGATAGAATCCGGGCTGCTGGCCGCTGAGCGAAACGCCGTTGCCGGGCGCGTCGGTGGCGGCTCCGCGGACAAAGCCGGGCGCGAACAGCGCGGTGGCGGCGGTGAGGCCGAAGAGGCGGAGCGCATCGCGGCGCGAAACTACGGGAGAAGTGTCTGAGGCAGACGACATGGAAGGAAACATGGGTTGGAGGGATGAACGACCCCGAGGTTAGGAGGAAGCGTGGCACGCGCAACCGACCGGGTGACGAAAGACTCGCAGTGGGTGGGATTTTTGAGCGGAGCAGCTGGCTGTGGTTATCCGGCCGAGTCGATGCGCAGGTGCGGTTCGTCGTCCTGGAGCGGTTCGAAGCGAACGCGGAGGAGATCGTAAGTGGCGTCGGCAATGAAGAGGCTGCCGCGCAGGTCGGTATTGCGAAGTCGGATGCGCTGGCGGGCGGTGGTCTCCGGGCAGTCGATCGCGTAGAGTTGGATGACGGCGCCGAGGGATTGGGCGATGCTGCGGGCGGCGTCGCGTTCGGCGCGGGTCCAGAAACCGTAGTCGAGGATGACGTTGCGCCCGCTTTGGACGGCGCGCGGCCATTCGTCATTCAGCTGAGTCAGGATGGCGGCGTGAAAGCGGGCGAAGTGTTCCGCAGGTGGATCGTCGCCGTGGAGCTGCGTCATGCGTTCGTCTGGAGAGAAGCGGACCGCGCCGGTTTCTTTTTCCAGACGTTTCGCGAAGGTGGTCTTACCGACGCCGAGAAAACCGTGGATGAGATGGACGACGGGCATGGGCGGGCGGCGTTGGTATCGGGATGGCGGTGACGCTCAGCCGGTGGATGGCTGGGCGCCGGGTGCGGCCGGGCGGGGAGGGGGAGCCCCTGCGCGTTTCCGTGCAGGCCTTTGAAGACGGAGGGAGGCGCAGAATCAACCGCCTTGGTGAGCGGGATAGGGCGTGGTCTGGATGTTGACCTGATTGTCGAGACGCTTGGTGAAATCGAGCGGGTCGCCGACGGCGACGCTGCCCGGGGCGATCTGGTAGGCCCAGACTTGGAAGAAGCTGAGCGTGGCGCCTCCGTAGATGGTGGAAAATGCGCCGTCGACGGCGTCGAGGCCGCAGGAAACTTTCACGCGGCCGATGCGAGGGACGTGGAAACGGGCGTCGCTCGTGTGCCACTGACCGCCGAGGTAGACTTCGGCGTAGGCGTGGAAATCCATGTGGTTTTCCGGGTCGGGAAAACCGATGTCGGGGAGGTGGCCGGTGACGTAGCGCGTGGGGAGGTTGAAGGTGCGGTTGAGCGCGACGGCGAGATGGGCGAAGTCGCGGCAGACGCCGTAGCCGCGCTGGAGGATGTCCCAAGCGGAGAGATCGGGCCGGCCGGACATGTAGGTGTATTTGATGTTTTGATTCAGCCAGAGGCTGATGGCCTGGACGCGCGGCCAGCCGTGCTCGACGTGGCCGAATTTTTCCCAGGCGAAGTTGGTGAGTTTGTCGGAGTCGCAGTAGCGGCTGGGGAGCGTGTAGCGGAGGTACTCGGGCGGGAGTTCATCGACGGGCACGGGGCGCTTGTCGGTGAGATCGTGGTTGTCGGGTTTCGAGGAGACGGCGACGATGGCGTCGTGTTTGATGACGTTGGTGCCTGCGCGCAGGTCGAGGCGGTAGACGTGGTTGCCGTGGCTATCGACGAATTCCTCCGCGGGGAGATTGGGGCCGAGGCTGAGGTTTTCGGAGAGGACGAGATGCTGGCGGTCGCGGAGGGGCTGAACGTTGAGGAGCAGCGTGGCGCTTCCGGTGACCTCGTAGACGAGATGGCAACCGACGCGCAGGGTGATGTCGAAGACGGGCGAGCGGCGGACGGAGAAAGTCATGTCCTCAATAGCGCAGATACTGAGCCAATGGCGCGGTTATTCGCGAAGGAGGGGGAAGGCTGGCGATTGTGCGACCGGAATTTAGGCGGAGGCGGGGTGACGCTAAGATTGTGCGACGTTGTCCGTTTGGACCAGGATGAGGTTCATGCGAGAAATCATGCGAAGGCTCTGGAGACCGAGTTTAAGGATGGGTGTCATAGTGAGCTTTGTGTCCGGCGCGTTGAGTGCGGCTGAGGCGGAGACCGAAGGGCTGCGACTATTGAGCGCAACGCGCGCGGTGGATCGGGTGGTGGTGATTCCGTCCAACGGAGACGGCGGATCGGGGCTGGACGATGAGCGGGTGCTTTTTGAGATCAAAGGGCGCGAGACGATCGCGGATTTGGCGCGGGTGATGGAATTCGAACCGCCTGAGGATGGGCTGCAGATGCCCTGTCTGTGTTACGGCACGCATCGGATCGAGTTCTATGCAGGGGAGAATTTTAAATTTTCGCTGAGCTATCATCATTGGAACCGGTTACGCGGGGATATGGGAGGGCCGTGGTGGGGCGATGCCGTGCTGACCGACAAAGGCCGGGATCAGACAATCGCATGGTTTGCGGAGAGGGGATTCGCGGAGTTTCAGGCGCAGATGCGGCAGTCGGAGGAATGGCAGAAGGAACGTGAACAGCGGCGGGCGAGCATCGCGGCGCTTTTTCCCGAGGAAGCGCGGGCGTGGCTGCCGGCGATCGATCACAATCGGTCGTGGAGTAAAGAGATGCCGGTGCGGAGCGAAGCGCTGGCGGGTTTGTACACTGATAAAGCCGATCTCCTGCTCACGGTCTGGCGAGCGTTGGGGGTGATGCGGGAATGGCCGGAAAACCGATCTCTCACGGTTTTCGGAGAGCCCGGCGGGTTTCTGTGTGAGGTCGCCAAGAAGGTTTCCTCGGAGGACTACGCGCGCGCCTTGGCCAGAGTTCCCGAGCACGAAAGTGCGATCTGGCTCGGGGCGTGCCGGCATATGGTTTCGGAGTACAGGCAGCTCTCCGCGAATTGGAACGCGTGGGAGGTCCGGTTGGCGGATTTTTATTTGGGACACGCAACAGCCGAGGAGCGACGCCAGTTGGTGGACTTTCTGTATTCGTTGAAAAGCGCCGATGCCGATTCGCGTCTTTTGAAGTTGGGAGAAACAGCAGAGGCGCTGGCGGATGCAGACCCACGCAGCGATGTGAGTTGGCGGAAATCGGCGCCAACGGGGATCACCGCGCTCAGCTTGCTAGCAGAGCGCCGTGTGCCGGCGGCCAGGGAGGTCATCGATCAGAAGCTGATGACTGCGCCGGCGGGCGAGGATCGGCTCGTGTTGGAAATTGCCCGGGCTTGCTACGACGCGGTGCCGGCGATCCGGAGCGAGCATTTATCCTGCAACAGGGACGGAGGCGACGCGGCGGAACTTGCGTGGAAATTGTATTCCGAAAGTCCGGACAAGCGGGAGGACATAGAATTGTTGGCTGCCGCGGCCAGGTCCCCATCGTACGCGGTTAAAAAGCAGGCGGCGGCGCGGCTGGCGGCTTATGGGCTGAGAATGGATGCGAATAATGTCGTGGAGTCTCTGGTAGCCGGGATTCAGGGGACTACGGTGCAGGTAATCGAGAAGTGTACTGCATTGCTGGAAAACGAGACGAATTTGGAGACGCAGGATGCCGTCCGGAAAAGGCGAGGCTTCGCGTATTTGGAGATCGGTGACTACGCGGCGGCACGCAAGGATCTGCGGTATGCCGGGGAGTCCGCTGCCTACAGCCGCGCGTTCGTGGCTTACGCGCTGGGGCGTTATGGCGAAGCCCTTGATATCGTGTTTCGTCCCGCTTCAGATAAGGACGATGTGACGAAGCTTTTAATGCTACGCGCGTGTCTAAGGTTCTCGATGGGAGAATTTGAAGCAGCGGCTGACGATATCACGGCGGCGTCTGTTTTGGGTGCTTCGGGCTTTGATGCGGATGCGGCGGTGGTTTTTCGTCACCTCATGTTGATGCGGCTTGGCCGCGCCGAGCATTCGCCTCTGATTCAATGGGAGGTTCCTTCCATTGGTGAGTTTCTTGGGGAGCCGAATGAGCTGATTCTGTTTCTGCAGGGAAAAAGCACCGAGGAGACGATGCTGAAAGCGATGGAAACGGACGATCCTGAAGGTCCTGCAAAGATCTGTCAGGCGAGCTGGGTGCTCGCAGAATTAGCGTTATTCAGGGCGGAGACGGACGTGGCGCGGAGGTATCTTGAGCGGGCGGTGTCGGTAAAGGTGTTCGAGTCGCTCTGGCATGTGCTCGCACTTCGGCGGTTGGTGGAGCTCGACGAAAGCGTAGGAACGGCGGGTAGGTAAGCGGGCGGTGTCGAACGGCCACGCTTTGGCAAGCGCGGCTACACGGAGGCGCGGCCACGTGGGGGCGGGATCGCGGCGTGAAGGCGCTCCTACAGGAGGCGGTCGTGCGGGGTGAGGGCACCCCGCCTACATTCGGAATCAGGAACCGGCGGCGCGGGCGGGGCTGCCGAGGTAGTCGGCGGTGGCGGAGGTGAGGCCGGCGCGGCGGCACTCTTTGCAGAGGCGGGCGTCGGGGTCTTCAGCCAGTGTCTCTTCGGCGACGATGATGATCTTGTGGCAGGGATCGTGGAGGCAGTTGATCACATTACGCGTTAGCCGGCCGGTGTGTTCGCAGCGGCCGACGGGTGGCTTGGGCTCGGTGGTGCCGACGGGGACGGTCATGCGTTCGTCGAAGACGAAGCAGTCGCCTTCCCAGTGGGCGTCGCCGACTTGTTCGCCGTAGCTGACGATGCCACCCTCGAGCTGGAAAACGTTTTTGAAACCGGCCTGGCGGAAGAGCGCGGAGGCTTTTTCGCAGCGGATGCCGCCGGTGCAGTACATGAGGACTTTCTTGTCTTTGAGATCCGAATACTGCGGGAGGATCGCGGGGAGGTCGCGGAAGTTTTCGATGTTGGGCAGGATTGCGCCTTTGAAGCGGCCGACTTCGGATTCGTAGCGGTTGCGGACGTCGAAGAGGACGACATCCTCCTGTTCGATCATGCGTTTCCACTCGGCGGGCGGGAGATGCGGGGCGGTGTCTTTGGTGGGATCGAGCGCTTCGCCGGCGCCGAGGGTGACGATCTCGCGGCGGACTTTGATTTCGAGTTTTGGGAAAGGCTGCGTGTCGGCGTGGCTGATCTTGAAAACGATGTCGGCAAATTCCGGACGGGCGTGGAGCGCTTGTTGGTACGCGGTGGTGGCGGCTTCGGTGCCGGCGACGGTGCCGTTGATGCCTTCGCTGCCGATCAGGATGCGGCCGCGCAGACCGAGCGACTGGCATAGTTCGCGTTGTTCGCGCATGAACGCCGACGGGTCGTCGATGCGGACGTATTTGTAGTAGAGGAGAACGGTGAGACGGGCGGACATGCGAGGGAGTTGGTGAGCGTGCGAATTCTGCGCGACTGGCTCAAGCCGTTGCTCTGCGCATTTTTTGGGTGGGATGAAACTGCATGTTGCGGGCTGGAGCGGTTCGCGGCGGATGCAGTCTGCAACTGCGTGTGGGCTGCTCTGAATTTAATTCATTGCAGGGGAGCGTCATCGGGCCGCCCGCGGCCCGTGGCACGCGCCAAGCCAAGACGAACGTAACTGCGCCTCCTTGAAGCGCAGAACTTCAACCCCGCAATCAACGCCATAACCCTATGAGCACTTACACACAGACACAGACCGTTCCGGTCGCAGCGACCGCGGCGACCTCCTACTTCCCTCCGCGCGCCCTTTCGTGGGGTGCGATCCTCGCCGGCTGCGTCGCCGCCCTGAGCGCGCACCTGCTGCTCACGTTGTTGAGCCTGGGTATCGGGCTGCAAAGCGCGCAGCCGCTCACCAACGATAATATCGCCGCCGACATCACCTTCGCCGCAGGCATCAGCTGGAGCTTGAGCGCGCTGATCGCGCTCTGGATCGGCGGCTGGGTGGCGGCGCGTTTTGCCGATGTGGCCAATCACAAAGTCGGGCGGTTGCACGGATTCGTGGTGTGGAGCCTGGCGACGGTCGTGACGTTTGCGTCATTCACCTTGGGCGCAGGCGCGCTGGCCACTGGAGCGGCCAAGCTGGCGGGAAAAACGCTCTCGGTCGCCGGGATGGCCGCGGGCGCTGCCACGGGTGCGGCGGCACCTGCGGCGGGCGATGCGTTTCAGCAGTTCACCGAGGGCAACGGCGGGATTGTATCCACTTTCCTAGACGAAGTCGCGCCTGAGCAGACGGGACAGGGCAATGAAAGCGAGTTCAATACGGCGAAGGCGCGTCGCGAAATCGGCTGGTCGCTGTACCGGCTGTTCGGTCAGGAGGGCGGCTCCGCTTCGACGGAGAATCGCACCGCTCTGGCGCAGACGATCGCCCAGACCACCGGCCGCAGCCAGGCCGACTCCGAGCGCATGGTGAACGAGTGGGTCACCTCGTATGACCGCGCTAAACAGGAGTTGCAGGCGAAGGCTGAGATGGCCGAGCAGAAGGCGCGCGAGGTCGCTGATCAAGCTGCCGACGCGGCAACAAAGACCGCACTCTGGACGTTTATCGCGTTCATCATCGGCGCGGGTGCGGCGGTGTGGGGCGGCCAGATCGGTGCGCGTCGTTGGTGGAATGCGGATTATCCCGAGGTTTCCCGCCATCCGTTTCCCCAGCCATGAGTCCGAGTCTAATTAAGATGGCTGCGGGATTTCGATCCCGGGCTTGATTTCCTAATCCCGCGCCGTCTTGAGATGGCGCGGGTTTTCTTTTTGTGGAGGTCTGGCGATCCGCCGGTGCGAGTGCTGGGCGGGCTGAAGTGCGGCCAGAGGAGAGCGCGGCGCAGGGGTCACATGGTCTGCCGGAAGACGTTGAGCAGTTTGCGACTTTGGGCGGGCGTGGCGAAGTCGGTCAGCGGCGTATTCAGAAACTCGTTATACGCGGGCATCTCGCGAAGTTCGGGAGAGCGCAGGTCGCGAAAGGCCATGCCCCAAGAGGGGAAATGGCGCTCGGGGATGGGCTCTTTGAGGAGGACCTTCAGCCTCTTGTGGCGGGGGTCGTGTTTGATGCGCTCGAACACGGCTTCCACATTTTGTGCAGGCCCTTCGATCACCTGCATGATGTTGCCATCCTTGTAGAGCAGCAGACCGGGAGTTCGCGGTCGGCGTTCCGTTGGGAGCATTTCTGCATCAGCGCCACCAGTTCCTCTTTAGTGAGCAGGTGGGTGGCAGCGCTGACGTAAACGAGGTTGATGAGCATGGCGAATAACCAGTTTTCAGCAGGACGAGGTTTGAACTGATAAGCCGTCTGTGGCTTTGGAGGGCTGTGGGCTCAGCCGATGGAGAGCAGCTCGACGTCGAAGACCAGTGTGGCGTTGGGCGGGATGGCGCCGGGGTATCCACGGGCGCCGTACGCGAGGTGCGGCGGGATGGTGAGCTTCACTTTGTCACCGACTTTCATGCTGGCGACGCCGAGATCCCAGCCGCCGATGACTTGTTTCGCGCCGAGGACGAAGGTGAAGGGCTCGTCGCGATCGACAGAGCTGTCGAACTTGGAGCCGTTGATCAGCCAGCCAGTATAATGGACGGTGACGGCTTCGCCGCTCTTGGGCGCGCGGCCGGTGCCGGTTTTGAGAGATTCGATTTTCAGGTCGGTAGTGCTCATGGAAAAAAGGGAAAGCGGTCGAGGCGTTTAAAGGGGAGCGAGGCTAGTGATGGAGAACGCTCAACGCTGAACGTTTAACCCTCAACGCTCAAGTGATGAGGCAGAGCGGGGAGAGCGGGCGGTGGGGAGTTTGCGGTGGGAGCGATTGCGATACGGAACGAAACGCGGGATCGAGGTGAGGCCACGCTTTTGCAAGCGCGGCTACACGGAGGGGGCGCGGCGACGGGGAGGCGGCGCGCGCAGGGCGAGTGGAGGTTGGTCGCGACGATAGGGGCGCGCCTCCAACAGTGTTTACTCCAGCTGCACGATGACGGTTTCGGCGCCGAGGGTGATCTTGTCGCCGACGGCGAGTTTTTTGCCGCGGCGGGTTTCGACTTCGCCGTTGAGGAGGACTTCGCCGTCTTTGATCGCGGTTTTGATTTCACCGCCCGAGCCGCCGAGTCCGGCGAACTTCAAGAGCTGGCCGAGCTCAATGGGGACGGCGCGGACTTT
>CAMLSH010000137.1 GCA_946482625.1 uncultured Opitutaceae bacterium | reverse complement strand
ACGACGCCACCACCGGCACGATCGACGGCAGATAAAACACCACGCGAAAAAACGGACGGCCGCGCACGTCGCAGTTCAGCAACATCGCGAGCGCCAGCGCCACCGCCGTCCCCAGCGGCACGGACAGCGCCGCGTAAAACAGCGTGTTCCCGAGCGATTTCCAGAACAGATCGTCGCGAAACAACTCCCCGTAATTATCCCCGCCAATCCAGACCGCCGACTTCAAAATCGAGTAGTCGCAGAAACTATAATACAGCGACGCGATCACCGGATAAGCGGTGAACACCCCGAGTCCGACGATCCACAAACTCGTGAACGCGAGCCCCGTGAAGACATTTTTGCGTTCAACCGGCGTCATAAAATTCCTCCAGGTGGAACGCGCACTCCGAGCGCGTTGTTCGGCAACATTCGCCTTTCGTCACCGATATCTCGCAGCGACCACCGCAAACGCGCTCGGAGTGCGCGTTCCACCTGCGATCAGATCCTCCGCCCGCAAGCGTTCGGTGCCCCCGCGTCCTCATGGCTCCTCCTCCTTCGCCGCCACCTGCCCGTGGCGGATCAAACTCTTCTGATAACGTGCCCAGCTTTCGCTCATGCGTTTCTGGCAATACGCGAGCGCCTCTTCCGGCGGGCTGAGCAACTGCCGCGTCTGCTCGAACACCGCCATGAACTCGCGGTTGTACTCCTGCCACAGACCGATCTGCGGCACCGACACCGCGTTCGGACTCGCCGAGAGTTCGCGAAAAATTCCGATGTGCGGGTGCGGATGATGTGTCGTGAAAAACGGGCTCCACGCGCGCAACGGCGATGTCTTCGCCTGGAGAAAACACGTCAGCTCGATGCCCGTGAGTTCTTCGCGCGTGCGCGCCTGCGGATTGTGCGAGTTGGCGAATTTAATGAACTCCCACGCCGCTCGCGGATTCTTCGCCCCGCGCGGAATCGTCAGCACATCCGCCTCCGCCATGGCGAAATCCTTCACGCCCGGCACCGCCTCCGGCCACGGCCCGATGCCATATTCGAGGCCCGGTTTGTACTGCCGGATGTAGTTATCGAACCAGACGCCCTGAAACGTCATTGCGATCTTGCCGTTCATGAACGCCGACTGCGCCGTCGAGGCCTGCCCGGCGAAGCCCGACGCAAATGTCCGCACATCGTCGCGCCCGTTCTCCTCCGTGAAAGTCGCCACCCATTTCATCGCCGCGAACACGCGCGGATCGGTGCCCACCGTGATGTCCTTTCCGTCGAAAAGTTCTCCGCCAAACCACCGCGCAAAAATCCACGGCCACCAGCCCGGCTCCTGCGGTAGAAATCCCATCTGCACGAGCCGCCCCGTCTGCGGATCGCGTTTCGTCAGACGGCGCGCGTACTCGTTCAACTCCACGACCGTGCGCGGCGGCCGTTCCGGATCGAGACCAGCCGCGCGGAAAAGTGTCTTGTTCCAGTGCAGCGCAATCACCGCCGGCGTCGAAATGCCTGCGAACACCTGGCCGCGGTACGTGCAAATGTGCGCGAACGCCGGGTAGTACCGCTCCAGCCACTGCTGCTGCGTCATGCCGTCCGCGCGGATGAACTCATCGAGCGGCATCAAGGCGTTCGCGTCGGCAAACGTCGCGATATTCTGTACCCAAAGCCCGGCGACATCCGGCGGATCGCCGCCCGCCGTCGCGACGAGAACTTTTCGGTCCACCTGCGAGGTCGGGTAATAATCGACGACGATTTTGTCCTGCGACCGGTTGAACGCATCGATCGTCGCCTGCATCGCGATGCCCTCGAAGCTCACCCATTTTTCCCAGTAAGTGACATGGATCTTCCCGTCCTTTTCGACGTGATCCGCGCGAAGCAGAGGTGTCGCTATGCTCAGAATGAGCGCCAGGAACAGTCGCCCTACTCCGAGGTGGAGCGGGCGCTCCGCGCACGCTGAGCGACGTCGCAAAACATAACTCACCCAAACGCGGCCCCGCCTCGCCCAATGCGCGGGGACCGCGCGTTCCACCTCAAACTCGGAGGTAGAGCGCGTTGACCCTAACGCGCCGTATGCCTTCCGATGTAGGCGGGGTGCCCTCACCCCGCGTTCGCGCGGAACGCAGG
Source organism: uncultured Opitutaceae bacterium (assembly GCA_946482625.1). Next base: position 6,763 of record CAMLSH010000137.1, on the reverse strand, counting down.
AGGACGTCATGCGGGGTGATGGCACCCCGCCTACGCCAGGAGTTTCCGCCACGAATCTTTCGTTCATGGCACCTGTTTCGTTTTCTCCAACACCACGTCGGCCCGCAAGCGCACATCGCGCGACGACGCACCGACCAGCAGTTCGTAACGCCCCGCGTCTGCGATCCAGCCTTTCGCCGCCACGTCGTAACGGGCAAACGCGCGCGGCGGCAGCGGCAGTGAAACCGTCTGCGTCTCTCCGGGTTTCAAAAACACTTTCATGAACGCCTTCAGCTCCTTCTCCGGCCGCATCACCGCCGGTTTGTCCGCCCGCACGTAGAGCTGCACGATCTCGGCGCCAGCCCGTTCGCCAGTATTTTTAAGCGTTACCTCCGCCGTCCTTGTGAGCGTGCCTGTCGCGTCCGTTGACGCGGTGACCTTGAGATCCAAATACGCGAACTGCGTGTACGAGAGACCGTGGCCAAACGGGAAAAGCGGCTCGACCTGCTTCGTGTCGAACCAGCGATAACCGACCAGCAGGCCTTCGTCGTAGTGAACCACGCCGTTCTCTCCTGGATAATGCCGCGCCTGACCCGACGCGTGCGCCGGCGAGTCCGCAAGCTTCGCTGGAAAGGTGCAGGGCAGTTTTCCCGACGGATTCACATCGCCAAATAGAACTGCTGCGAGCGCGTTACCGCCTTCCATGCCAGAGTACCACGCCTGGACCACCGCCGGGACCTTTTCGAGCCAGCCGTCCATCGTCACCGGCGAACCGGAAACCAAGACAACGATGGTCCGCGGATTCGCCGCCGTCACACGCGCGATCAATTCATCCTGCTCGTAAGGCAATGCGAGCTCGAGGCGGTCCGAGCCTTCCGTGTCTTGATTCGTTTCGTGATTCAACCCGCCGATGACGATGGCAACGTCCGCGCTCTTCGCGGCCTGCACCGCCCGCTCGATCAAATCCGCCGCGTTCGCCTTGTCGGCAATCGTCTCCATTGCGCTGACACCGGCTCCATTGGCCGCTCCGACTTTGCGGCGAACTGGCGGACGATATCCCGGTGCGTAGACGACGTTCGCATGATCACCCACACGACGGATAATTCCCTCCAGCGGCGTGATCTCGTAGAACGCTTTGATCTCGGAACTCCAGCCGCCGTACGACTGCTTGCGCGTCGCGTTGTCGCCGATCACCGCAATGGTTTTCACCGCCGCCGGATCGAGCGGGAGCGCGCCGTTTTGGTTTTTGAGAAGGACGATTCCCTCCTCCGCCACGCGACGCGCGATGGCTTGGTGCGCAGCCGTATTCAAACTTCCGGGCAAGCGCCCATCGAGCGCGCGCGTGGATAACAGCACGCGCAGGATCCGCCGCACCTTGTCATCGAGCACGACCATCGGGAACTCGCCGCGTTGCAGCCCCTCCCGAAACGGACGCGCGAGGAAAAATTCGTCATAGGGTTTGTCGCTCGTCCCCATTTCGAGATCGAGCCCGTGGAGCGCAGCCTCACGCGTGTCGTGTACGCCGTTCCAGTCCGAGATAACGAGCCCTTGAAACCCCCATTCGCGCTTCAAGATTTGGTTCAGCAAGTAATCGTTGTGGCAGCAGAACTGACCGCGAAATTTATTGTACGCGCCCATCACCGAAAGCGCGCCCGCTTCCCGCACCGTCGCTTCAAATGGCAGCAGATAAATCTCACGTAGCGTGCGCTCGTCGACGGCGACATCGATCGAGTTGCGCTCCACCTCCTGATTGTTGACCGCGAAATGTTTTACGCACGCCGCTACTTCGCCCGCCTGCATGCCGCGCACATACGCGACCGCGAGCCGCGAGGTCAGCCAGGGATCTTCGCCGAGATACTCGAAGGTGCGCCCGTTGAGCGGCGTCCGCTGTATATTCAAGCCCGGCCCCAGCATGATGTTTTTGTTACGCTGCCGGGCTTCGTTCGCGATCACGCCGGCATAGTCGTGGGCGAGTCCGGGATTCCAAGTCGCTGCGAGAGCGATGGAGACCGGCATCCATGTAGCGAAATCGTCGGTACGCCCCGCCGGTTTCCACGTGTCGGGACCGATTTCCTCGCGCACGCCGTGCGGGCCGTCGGACATCCACAACTTCGGAATACCGAGACGCGGCACACCGGCATTGCTGAACTTCGAGTCGGCGTGCGTGAGCGCGACTTTTTCTTCGAGCGTCAGTCGCGGCAGCAGATCGTCCAGCCGCGCTTCGATCGACTGACTCGCATCGAGATAGAGCGGACGGGCAGGCGCGGCAGCGCCACGGACGGAGGGCAGAATAGCGCCAATCGACAAACCGAGCGCCAGCAGCGGAAACGAGCGTTTCCGAAGAACAGAGGGGCTGAGAAGCATGGGAATATTCGCTATTTCGCCGCGTCCGAAGTCGCGGGGGCCGAGCTTGTGAGGGTGGCGACGGCGTCACTCAGGCCGGTGGCTTTCGCGCGCAGCGTGATCGAGCCGGGGTTGTGGGTGGTCTGCACGATGACCTGCGCTAGCCCGTTGAAAAGCCTGCGCTCGCTCGCCTTGTCCGATTCGTGCGAACCAGGATCGCCGTTGCCCACGCCTATGATTTTCCCGCCCGTGATTTCGAACTGCACGAGATCGTTCGCCACCGGCACTGCGCGGCCTTGGGCGTCGAGAACCGACACGTCGACCACCGATACGTCGCGATTATCCGCCGTGAGCGCCGTGCGGTGCGGGCTGAGCACGAGTTTCACCGGAGCGCCGGTGGTTTCGACGCGGCGCGTCTCGACAACTTGGCCGCGCCGATAGCCGCGCGCTTCGAGTACGCCGGGCGCGTAGGTAACTTTCCAAGCGAGGTGCCCGTTGCGCGGCATCTCCTTTTTGCTGAGCGAGCGACCGTTGAGAAACAGCTCGACCGCCTCGTGGTTACTGTGCGCGCGTACTTCGATCTCCTGCCCTTCGCGACCCGCCCAGTTCCAGTGCGGGAAAACGTGGAGCACCGGTTCCTCGGTCCACCACGCCTTCAGGTAATAGAAGCTATCCTTCGGAAACCCGCACGTATCCAAAATTCCGAACTGCGAACTCACCGCCGGCCAGGCGAGCGGGTTGGGTTCGCCGCGATAGTCGAAACCCGTCCAGTAGATCACGCCCGCGAGATAAGGCCGTGCTGCATAGTGTTTCCAGCCGGTCTCCACGTTGCCGCCCGAGGTGCCGTCTTCGAGCGGGGCCATGTGGCCGCGCTCTTTGTCATCGAAGTAGATGCCACGCGTCGCCTGCGTAGTCGTTTCTTCGGTACCGAGGATGACCTGCCAGGGGAACTCCTTGTGCTGTTTGTCGGTGTCGCCGTGTTTGATGTAGTTCACGCCCATCACTTCGATCACCGTCGAGATACCGCCCCAGCCGCCGCTGATCGCGACTGTCATCAAGCGCGTCGGATCGAGCCGCTTCGCTAAGGCCTGCATCGTCGTTGCGATGCGCGCGCCCGTGATGTTGCCCTCGATCGCCCACTCTTCGTTGCCCAGCGACCAGAGGATGATGCTCGGGTGATTGCGGTCGCGACGGATCATGCGCTCGACGGCGTCGAGATGCAGCGGATTCGAGCCCATCAACCGCGTCTCATCGATCACGAGCATGCCCAGACGATCGCACGCATCGAGCAGCTCGGGCGTCGGGGGATTGTGCGAGCAGCGATAGACGTTCGAGCCCATCTCTTTCAACCGCTGGATGCGAAAATCCTGCAACGCATCGGGGATCGCCGCGCCCACGCCGGCGTGATCCTGGTGGTTGTTGGTGCCCTTCAACTTCACGTGTTTCCCGTTCAGGAAAAATCCTTCGTTCGGATCGAAGCGGATCGTGCGAATGCCAAAGCGCGTTTCGGTGCGATCGACCATCTTCCCTCCCGCAGTCACCTCGGCCACCAAGGTGTAGAGCGTCGGTTTTTCCAGCGACCACAGCTGCGGCGCCGCGACCGGCAGCGTTGCACCCAGCTCGGTCGTTTCGCCTGCCTCAAGCACCTGTTTCTCCATCGTCATTTCGGCCACGCTGTTCCCTCCGGCATCGATCACTCGATAACGCACCGAAACCTCCGCCGGCTCCGCCTTGCCGAGCGCGTGCGCCACTTCCGACCATACCTCAACCGTCGCCGCGCCGGTCTCGTCCACGTTGGTCATGATCGTCGTTCCATCCGCGACCAGATGCAGCGACGCCGTCTTCTCCAGCCACACATGCCGGTAGATGCCCGCGCCTTCGTAAAACCAGCCTTCCTCCATCGTCACGTCGGCACGAACGGCGATCACGTTTTCGCCGCCGTAGTTGAGATAGTCCGACACATCGTAGCGAAACCCCAGATAGCCGCTCGGCTCCTCACCGAGGTAAAACCCATTGATCCACACGCGCGACGCCCGGAAAACCCCGTCGAAAACCAGACTGATCCGACGCCCCAGATCCTCTTTTGGAATCGTGATCGTCTTCCGATACCAGCCGACATTTACGTCCGGAAAACGCGGCCCGACCGCCCGGTAGCCGTGACTGTGCGACGCGTTTGCCGAGAAGGGAACCTCCACCGCCCAGTCGTGCGGCAGATCGAGTAACCGCCAACCGGAGTCGTCGAATTTCCCCAACGGAGCCGCCGGGCCATCGCCGAAACCCGTCTTCGTGATATACGAAAAATAGCCGGTCGCGTGGCCGTGATCCTTTTGCGTGTCGCTCGGATGCCCGAACGCGAAGCGCCATCCCTCGTTCAACCGCTGTCGTTCTCGTCCCTCGCCTGCCCGATCCGCCGCGCAAAGCGCGAGGGTCGAGAAGCCGAGCACGAGAAACCAAAGACGAGAGAGGCCTGCAATGCGGGGGAACATCATGGGGAAAGTAAGTTAACGACCGCCACCGCAATGTGGCAGCGCGGTCGCGAGTGAGACGGAGAAGAGCTTTCTCCAAGGAGTCGAAACTCCCGGAAAAAGAAAAGCGATTTAACACTAAATCCCGTCATTTAATCGGCCCTGCGCGCCAATCCTCCGGATTGAATCCGGCTTGCCCCGTTTTTAATAAATCACGTACTCGGCCGCTGATCGTCCCCGTAGCTCAAATGGATAGAGCGCGCGTTTCCTAAACGTGTGATCCCAGTTCGATTCTGGGCGGGGGCACCAGCGCGGAGATACCCCATCCGGGAAGACACACAGGCAGCTTACTACATTAAGATACCGGCTTGGGCCACAATCGTCAGGCAACTTCACCCCATGTATTCACCTCAAAACCGCCGCTCCGCCCCCGTCGCGATGGCCGGCCTCCTCCTCGCTTGCACGCGACTCCTCGGCGTCGAACTCGAGCCCATTGCACAAGGTCCGTTCGCCGTTGCGAGCACCCACCTCGCTGTCACTCCCCGCTCCGGTGTTCCGATGTTCGACTTCCTCAATGGCAAAAGAGCCGGGAAAGAGGCCACGTATCTCACTTCCATCCTCACTCACCCGGAGGCCGTGCCCACGCTGTCGGTCAACGTTCCGGGCGATGCTGTATTCGGCGCGCACGCACACACGACCATGCCCCTCGTGTTGGTGATTTTTTATCCGACCTCGTCCGACAATCCGCGACCCGATTACGCATTTCCCTACAAGGAAACAGGCGACGCGCTTATCCCGCACATGCAACGCCCGGGAGAAAAACCGATTCTCGCCGATCCCGCCGCGAAGTATCCAGTCATCGTTCTTTCCGGCGGCTACAACACGCACGCGTTGTGGCACCTGGAGCACCTCAAGCTGCTCGCCTCGCACGGATACATCGTGGCGGACATGTTTCATGGCGACGGGCGCGGCGCCGCTTTTCACGCGAACATGGCGCTGCGTTCGCTCCACATGCGCGCAACGATCGATTTTCTTTTGGATCACTCCGACTTCGCGAACGCGATCGATGCGGAACGGATCGGCGCCATCGGCCACAGCGCGGGCGGGCATACCGTCCTCGCCGCGCTGGGTGGCATCGATCCCAGCGGCAAATTTCCGGCCGCCGCCGATCCACGGATCAAAGCGGCCTTCGCGCTCGGTCCATCGACGGGCGGCGGCTTCGCCATGGGCCCGTTTAAACTGGGCTTCTGGCCCTTCGGTTCAAACCGCGCCGGGCTTCGCCAGGTACGGGCACCCTTCTTCGCCGTTTACGGCGAAAAAGACCGAAGCGTCCTGCCCGATGGCGTGGAAACGGCCGTTCGTCAGATCGACGGACCCGCGACTGCCCTGATGCTCGACGGAGAAACCCACTCATTCTCGAACGCGACAATCAGCGACTACTCTACGTGGCAGATTCTCTTTTTTGACGCCTGGCTCCGCAACAACGCCACCGCCCGCCGCCAGCTCGAAACCGGCACCTCCGTCCGCGGCGGCGTGAACGATCACAAAACCATCGAGCACGGCGCCGTCAGCGTACCGTGATAAGCACTACACTGCGCGCGCCGGTGGTTCGGTGGTTTGCGCCATTATCCTCGCTCTGCCCAACCTCTCCCCGCCATGCGCCTCCCCGCCCTCCGCCAGTTCGCGCTTTCGTTTCCGCAGACCACGTGGGTCACACAATGGGGCGAGTGCCTCGTCTATAAAGTGGCGGGCAAGATGTTTTTGATCATCGCGCTCGACGGCGAAACGATCGATGGCGTCGTCTTCAAATGCACGCCGGAGGAATTCGACGAACTCACGGACATCGACGGCATCACGCAGGCACCCTACTGCGCGAAACGCCACTGGGTCCGCGTCGGCGATCTCGCCGCGTTGCCCTCGGCCGAGTTGGAGCGCCGTATCCGCCGGAGCTACGACCTCGTCATCGCCAAGCTGCC
>CAMLSH010000136.1 GCA_946482625.1 uncultured Opitutaceae bacterium | reverse complement strand
GTCGTCGATATCTCCAACTTCGTTCTCCTCGAATACGGCCAGCCCACGCACGCCTTCGACGCGAAGAAAATCTCCGGCGCGCAACTCGTCATCCGTTCCGCCACCGACGGCGAAAAACTCGTCACGCTCGACACCAAAGAGCGCGTATTGACTAACCGGATGCTCGTCATCGCCGACGCCGCCAAGCCGCTCGTTATCGCGGGCATCATGGGCGGCGAAAACTCCGGCGTGGACGAAACCACGACCGACCTCGTACTCGAAGCCGCCGTCTTCAAACGCCAGTCCGTCCGCGCCACCTCGCGCAAGCTAGGCCTCGCCTCTGATTCCTCCTACCGTTTCGAGCGCGGCGTCGATCCGCATTCGCTCGAAGAAGCCGCTCACCGCGCCATTGATCTCATCCTCGAAATCGCCGGCGGCAAAGTCGCTGGCACCACCCAACGCTTCGGCGGCGAAGCGCCCTGGCAGCGCGAGATCGTCGTCACGCCTGGCTACATCAACGAGAAACTCGGCTTCGCCATTCCCGAGGCCGACATGAAGCGCGCGCTCGAAGCTCTCGAACTCACGATCACCCGGGAAGAGCCGACCGAAAACCGCGGCCCTGCTTGGACCGTTTCCGTGCCGAGCTGGCGCGACGACCTCGATCGCCCCATCGATCTCGTGGAAGAAGTTCTCCGCGTTTACGGCACCGAGAAAATTCCCGTCAGCACGATTCTCTCGCCCGGTTTGATCGCCGAAGACGATCCCATCGTCCTCTTCAACCGCCACGTCGCCGACGCCTTCGTCGGCCAGGGTTTTCACGAGTGCGTTAACTATACGCTCCGCGCCGCTCGCGAAATCCAGCCGTGGGTTTCCGCCGCTGCCGCGACCGAACTCGCGCTCGCCAATCCCTTCGTCGAAGACCAATCGCATCTCCGCCCGACGCTCATCACCGGTCTACTTGAGTCTCTAAAACTCAACCAATCGCGCGGTGTCGCCGTCTCGCGTCTCTTTGAAACCGGCCGTGTTTTCCTCGACCGCGCCGGCCAGAACGTCGAGTGCGTTGCCGGCGCGTTTCTCATCGCCGAAGCCTCGGGCGACCGCTCCTGGCTCAAGCGCGAGCCCGCCGACTTCTACACGGCCAAACGCCACACCGAGACCCTCGCCGCCGCGGCCGGCATCGAGCTTGCGCGTCAGCCACTCGTCGCCACCACGTCAGAGGCCTCCTTCGGCTGGCAGGCAGGCCACTCGGCCGCCGCTGGCGAAATCCAGCACGGCTGGACCGCCCGCTTCGGGCTCGTCGATCTCGCGCTCCTCAAAACGCTCGGCATCGAGGGCAAGGTTTACGCCGGGTTCTTCGCGATGCTCCCGGAGAAACTCGCCACCACCGCGGGCGCCCGCCGCCGTTATCAGCCCTTCAGTCTTTTCCCGAGCACGCTGCGCGACCTCGCGCTCGTCGTGGACGCGTCGCTACACGCGACCGACGTTCAGAAGACCCTCGCGAAGATCGCCCGCGCCGCCGTCGGCACCTCCTTCGTCCTCGAAGCGGTCAACGTCTTCGATGTTTACCAGGGCAAGGGCCTCCCCGAAGGCACGAAGAGCCTCGCGTTCTCCTTCGTCTTCCGCGCCGCCGACCGCACGCTGACCGACGACGAGGTCAACGCCGTCTTCACCAAAATCCAGGACGAGCTCGCCAAATCCACGCCGTATCAGGTGCGGAAATAATTCCGCGGCCTCAGTGGGGCGTAAGTTTCTGTGCTGCCAGTCGTAAGTTGCGTGCGATCACCGCACGCAACGAGCGACGCAGCGATTGAGCCGAATGCGGCGCGCGCGCGTAGAGGCGCAACAGCCACCAGCCCCGGTTGAGCATCTGCAACGATGCCGGTACCGGCGCGACAAAGTAGAAAATCTGGGACCACAGTTCCGTCACGAACTGCGGCGGGTGGCGTCCAAGCTCGGTATCCAGTTTCTGGGTGATCTCGCGTGATTCCTTGCGCGGTCCCGCTTGCAACAGCTCGAGCCAGGCAAACATCAAGCGGTAAAGTTCGAGCCGTCCCGCGCAGTTGTCCGGCTTCGATTCTCCATGCGCCTGCCGCACGGAGAGCGCCTCCGCGGCGGCGGCCACGTGGCGCTCGAAAAACCGCCGACCCTTTTCCTGTCGCAGCGCTTTGCTGTACGAGTCCGCATGTTGGCGATAGCCGACTGTAAGACTGGGCAGCGAAAGAAACGGCCCGCGGACGGAGAGAACCAGCCAGGCGAAAAAATCCGCGAGACCGACGATGTGCGTCGGCCAGCCACGGGTTGCGAGCAGCGCCTCTCGACGGATGAGCACCTGCGCGGGCGCGGCGATGGCGTTCATCGGAAACTGTGCCCACGGGTCGAAGGTGCACGGCACGCCGGGCTCCGGCCGGTAGACGATCTCTTCGCCTGTATAGAACCGATGCACGCCCGCGAACGCCGCGGCGGCCCGGGGATTTTTTTCCAACGCTTCTTCGAGCAAGGCCAGATGCGCCGGGTGCCAGACGTCGTCCTGATCCAACACCGCCACGTAGTCCGAGCGCGATTGCTCAATGGCGAACGCGCGCGCCGCATTGGGACCTTTCCCGGGATTCCGGGCCAGCGTGACTCCATCGCGTCCGCTCGCGATGCGGACGGAGCCATCTGTCGAGCCGTCGTCGACAATCCAGTGCTGCGCCGGCCGCCGCGTCTGGCGGGCGACGGAGTCCAGCGTTTCGCCGATCCATGGCTCACCGTTGAACAGGGCGGTGACGACGGTTGTGCTCACGAAACGAGGCCTTCCCCCACGAAATCGACCGTATTCAGCAATGGCGTACCTGCTCGATAGCGGGCGAATTGTTCCTCGCTGAAACGCTCCGCATCCTCTGGGCGCTCGGCGTAGTGCGCCGCGATATGCGGTGTGAGCAACAGCCGTGGAGCGTGCCACACCGCCGGGAGCGGTTCAGGTTCCGTGTCGACGACGTCCAGCGCTGCACCTCCGAGATGGCCGCTGGCAAGCACGCGGGCGAGCGCGGCCGAATCGACGGTTGGTCCGCGTCCGACATTGATGAAGAGCGCGTGACGAGGCAGCCGGCGAAGCGTGTCTTCATTGAACCATCCCGCCGTTTCCGGGGTGCGCGGCAGCGCGAGAAAACACCAATCCAGCGAGGGTAGCAGCTCGCGAGCTTCAGAGAATGGATGCAGCTCCGAAAACTCCGGCAGGAGGGCGCCGTCGATGGTGCGCTTGATGCCGATGGTCGCGATGCCGTCTCGTTGAAGCAGCGCGGCGATGGCGCGTCCGATGTTACCCGTACCGTAAATTCCCGCGCGGCGGGGCGCGGGTAGCCAATCGAACGCGTTGTCCCAACAGGCGCTGCGTTGCCGCTCCCACGCTTCAGGCAGGCGGCGTTGCAGTGTCCACGCGAGCGTGTGTGCGTGGCGCGCGATGGTTGCCGCCGTGTAGGTCGTGCGCGTCAACGCGATCCCGCGTGCGTGCAGGCTCGCGCAGGGCAGCCGGTCTACGCCGCCCGCAGTGGATTGCACCCAGCGCAGCCGCGGGGCGTGAGGAAGCGTCTGCCGGAGAAAACGGTGTCCGAAAACAACCTCGGCCGTCGCTGCCGCCGAAATCGCCGTAGCCTCTTCATGCGCTACTGTCACATCACCGCCCATCGCTCGAATCCGTTCCAGATGTCCCGCGCTGGGCTCAAACAGCCCGTACATCGCGAGCACACGAATCGGCGTTTGCGGGGGAAACGGCGTTGTGTTCATGGGCCGGAAAACGGCTGCGGGGTGGTCTCGTGGGCTCCGCCGACCGCCGAGGCGCGCAGCAACGTGAGCAACGCTTGGAAAGCCCGGTGATCTGCTGCGACAGTTTCCGGCGAGCGCCGATTGCACGCCGTCCAGACCGCCTGCACCGCCGCGAGCTCGGCGGCGAGATCGCGGCCGACCATTTCGCGGTGAAAGGTCCGCCGCATAAAACTGAACGTCGCGCCCAGCCGGGAGAACTCGCGAAGCAATTCGATAAACGGCAACGGATGCCCGCCGCCGATGGCCGTGATACCGCCGAAACCTACCTGGCGGCCGGGCAGGGCGCGGAAAATTTTTTCCACCGTGCCGTCGTAAAGCGGTTCCCACAACCAGTGACCGCCGCGCGAGATCATCAAGTCGTTCAGCCCGATGAACGCGTAGTCCCACCCGAGGTCGATCAAGCCGGCGCACTGCTCGGCGAGTTCTGCGGTTTCGATCTGCACGAGCGTCTTCGCCCGGCCCCGTACGGATTTCAAAAACGTATCCACTTCCGCTGGCGTGCGCGCCATCGGCAGCATGATGATCCGCGCGCCATGATCGAGCGCGGTCTCGATCTCGGGCGCTCCGAACGGCAGGCCGTTGATGCGCACGGTGACCGGGATTTTTAACGCCGCGGTCAGCGCCGAGAGCGCGTCGACAGAATGCCGGTTGATCTCGGTGTCGTAGCTGCGCTGTCGCTCGTACTTCCCCTGATTTTCCCAATCCACAATCACGCTGGAGATACCGGCATGCTGCGCGGCAAGTGCTTGGGGGACGTCGGTTGTGAACAAAAACGACTCAATCGGCGGAATCGGGGGCATGAGAGGGATTTTGAATCAATGCAACAGACCGCCCCCGGCCAATTCAATATTGCGGCCGGTGCGCCCGCCGGTGGAAGGCGAGGTAAACATTTGCTTTACCGAGAGCGGCAAACCTAGCGTTCGCGACGCTCTATGTCTGCGCCGACCGACCTCAATATCGACCACATCGCGAACCTCGCCCGCCTGGCGCTCACGCCGGAGGAAAAAACGAAGTTCGCCGCCCAACTCAACGACGTCCTCGCCAACATCGAGCAGCTCAAAAAGGTCGATGTCACCGGGGTGGAACCAACCGCTCACGGCTTTCCGATCTTTAACGTCTGGGCCGACGACGTCCCACAGCCCGGCCTCGCCGTCGATCAGGCCCTCAAAAATGCCCCCGCGCAACGCAACCACATGATCGTCGTCCCGAAGGTTGTGGAATAATTTGAAGCAGCGAATCGGTGCGGCGAATAGCGGGCATTCTAAGCGCTGATGCCCTGAACGCCGTCTCCTTCTATTCGCCACTCACCACCCGCTCCCCGCCACTTTTCCCCGTGTCCTCCGAACTTTTCAATCAACCGATCACGCAACTCGCGACGCAGCTCGCGGAGAAAAAAATCTCCGCGGTCGAGCTCACCCAGGCCGTCATCGCGCGCACCCAGGCCGTGGATACGAAGGTGAAAGCCTTCAACTCGTTCGACACTGCCGACGCGCTCGCACAGGCGCGCGCCTCTGACGAACGCCGTGCCGCCGGGCAGGCGAGGGGACCGCTCGACGGCATACCCATCGGCATTAAGGACGTGATATCCGTGGAAGGACAGCCGCTCACGGCGTCGTCCAAGATGCTCGCGAACTTTGTTTCTCCCTACGATGCGACCGTCACGAAGAAGCTGAAAAACGCCGGCGCGATTTGCTGGGGCCGCCTGAACCTCGACGAGTTCGCCATGGGCTCGTCCACGGAAAACTCCGCCTTCCACACGACATCGAACCCTTACGATCTCGACCGCGTTCCCGGCGGCAGCTCGGGCGGCAGCGCCGCAGCCGTCGCAGCTGGTGAAGCCATCGCCACGCTCGGCTCCGACACCGGCGGCTCGATCCGCCAACCTGCCGCGCTCTGCAACGTCGTCGGCCTCAAGCCCACGTACGGTCTCGTCTCTCGCTACGGCCTGATCGCGTTCGCCTCGTCGCTTGATCAGATCGGCCCGTTCACGCGCACCGTTGAAGACGCCGCCATTGCGCTCAACGCCATCGCCGGTCACGACCCGCTCGACTCGACCTCGTTCAAGACGGAGATTCCCGACTACCGCGCCGAACTCTCGAAGCGCAAAGGCCCGTGGAAGATCGGCATCCCCAAGGAATATTTCGGCGAAGGTCTCGACCCCGAAGTCGCCGCTGCCGTTGAGAAAGCGATCGGCTATTACGAGAAACTTGGCTGCGAAATTAAGAACGTTTCGCTCCCGCACACCGAGTACGGCGTTGGCGTTTACTACATCATCGCGACCGCCGAGTGCTCCTCGAACCTCGGCCGCTACGACGGCGTGCGCTATGGTCACCGCTCGAAGGACGCGAAGGACATCACCGAGCTCTACTTCAAATCCCGCGCCGAAGGTTTCGGCCCCGAGGTGAAGCGCCGCATCATTCTGGGCACCTACGTCCTCAGCTCCGGCTACTACGATGCGTACTACCTACGTGCCCAAAAAGTCCGTACGCTCATCCGCCAGGATTTCCTCAACGCGTACAAAGAGGTGGATGTGATCATTACGCCGACCGCGCCCACGCCCGCATTCAAGAAAGGCGAAAAGGCCTCCAACCCGCTGGCGATGTACTTGAGCGACATCTACACGATCGGCGTAAATCTCGCCGGACTCCCTGGCCTGAGCATCCCGTGCGGTTTTTCGAAGAGCGGCCTGCCGATCGGCCTGCAACTCATCGGCCAGCCCTTCCAGGAAGCCGAGCTCCTCAGCATCGCCCACACCTACGACCGCGCCCACGACTGGGCCACGCGTCATCCCAACCTCTGAGGCGGAAGTTACACAGAGGACACGAGAGGTGGCACAGAGATCACGGAGATGACTCCAGAAACTAACCAGCTCACTGAGCAGATCATCCGCTCCGCGATTGAAGTTCACCGTGAGCTCGGACCAGGACTTCTGGAATCCGCCTACCAGCGCGCGCTAGCTCATGAACTTCGTCTTCGTGGAGTGCACTTTGAAGAGCAGAAACTTTGTCCGATCCGCTACAAGGACTTGGTGATCGAAGACGCCTATCGCCTTGATTTCCTCGTCAACAAACTCGTCGTCGTGGAACTCAAGACAGTCGATTCGCTCACCGACGTCCATGAGGCGCAGGTTTTGACCTACCTGAAGTTCACCGGTTGCCGTCTCGGTCTTCTCCTTAATTTCAACGCCACAATCCTTACCAAAGGCCTGCGTCGGCTTGCTCTGTGACCTCCGTGCAGCCTCTCGTGCCCTCTGTGTAACTCCTCACTTTGATTATGAAATACGAAGCCGTCATCGGTCTTGAAGTTCACGTCCAGATCAAGACCCGGTCGAAGATGTTCACCCGTGTCGCCGCCGGTTACGGCCACGACGAAAACACGCTGACCGATCCTGTCGTTCTCGCTCTGCCCGGCGTGCTGCCCGTGCTCAACAAAGCCGCGCTCGATGCCATCATCAAAGCCGGCCTCATGATCGGCTGCGAGATCCCCGCCGTCTGCAAATGGGACCGCAAAAACTATTTCTACCCGGACTCGCCGAAGAACTACCAGATAACGCAATACGACCAGCCGATCTGCGTCGGCGGCCACGTCGAGATCGAGCTGCCCGGTCCATCGCGCAACGTGATGGGCGAGCACAAAAAAATCCCCGTCACGCGCATCCATCTCGAAGAAGACGTCGGTAAACTAAACCACGGCGCCACCGATTCCCTCGTTGATTACAACCGCGCCGGCACGCCGCTCATGGAGCTCGTATCCGAACCCGCGATGCACTCCGCCGACGAGGCCTACGCGTTTCTCACCTCGCTCCGCAACACGCTCGTTTACGGCGGCATCTCCGACTGCGACATGGAGAAAGGCCAGATGCGCTGCGACGCCAACATCTCCATCCGCCCCATCGGTCAGACCAAGCTCGGCACGAAAGTTGAGCTCAAAAACCTGAACTCCATTTCGTTCGTCCGCGACGGCATCGAACACGAGATCAAGCGCCAGATCGCCGTCCTCGAAAGCGGCGGCACGCTCGTCCAGGAAACGCGCGACTACGACGGCCAGACCGGCGCCTCCCAATCGCTGCGCACGAAGGAAATGGCGCACGACTACCGCTATTTTCCAGACCCCGACCTCATGCCCGTCAAAGTGGACGCCGAGTGGAAAGCCCGCATCCAAGCCGAGATTCCCGAGCTGCCTTTCGACAAACAACGCCGCTTCCAGGAACAGCTCGGTGTTCCCTACACGATGACGTCCGTCATCGTTCCCGACCGCGAGCTCAGCACCTATTTCGAAGAAACCGCCAAGCTCGCCGGCCCCGGCAAAGCCCAGGCCGTGGGCAACTGGATCGTCAACGACCTCCTCCGCGAACTCGGCGCCGCCAAACTCTCGCTCGCCGTTTCAAAGGTGAAACCCGCGCACATCGCTGCGCTCGTGAAGCTTGTCGACGCCGGCACCGTCCTCACCGCCGCCGCCCGCGAAATCTTCGTCGAGATGTTCGCCACCGGCGATCAACCCGACGCCATCGCCGAACGTAAAGGTCTCACGGCCGCGCCAACCGACGCCGGCGAACTGGAGCAGTGGTGCCGCGACTCCATCGCAGCGAATCCGAAGGCGCTCGCCGAATTCAAGTCCGGCAAGGACAGCGCGATCAACGCCTTCAAAGGCCCGATCATGAAAGCCGCCAAAGGCAAAGCCAACCCCAAGGCCGTCGACGAAACACTGCGCAAGATTCTCGCCACGCTCTGAGGTGGAGCGCGCCGTCCCGGCGCGCTGTGAACGCAGAGCCTGCGATTTCGCCCCCTTTTGTCTGCGCCGTCGCTCGAAGGCGCCGGGACGGCGCGTTCCACCCTGGCTCCACCTTCGCTCACCGCTCACCGCACACACATATGCCCACACCGCAACCTTCCCGTATTGCTCTCGTCACCGGCGCCTCCAAAGGGCTTGGCCGCGCCATCGCCGAGAAACTCGCCGCGGAAGGGCATCGTGTAGTGGTAAATTATTACAGCTCCGCGCGCGAAGCGGAGGACGTCGTTGCCACGATCGCTCGATCGGGCGGACAAGCCATCGCGCTGAAAGCCGATGTCCGCGACGCCTCGCA
>CAMLSH010000135.1 GCA_946482625.1 uncultured Opitutaceae bacterium | reverse complement strand
GCGCTCACGACACCGGCTTTGGGCGCGTAGATGTAGGTATTCATTTTCATCGCCTCGACGGTGGCGACTTGTGCGCCCTCATCGACGGACTGGCCGACCTTGACGTCGATCGAGACGACCTTGCCCGCGAGCGGGCTGGGAATATCACCGGCGGTGGCAGGGCCTTTGCTGACCGCAGCAGGAGCCGCGCTGGCGACGGGTGCGCTGATAGACGCGCTGGGGGTGGCGCCGATCGACGTAGGGGCGACGGGGGCGTTGGCGGCAGCGGGAAGTCCAGCAGCGTCGAGCATTTCGACGAGCACTTCGTAGGTTTTGCCTTCGACGGTTACGCGGAGTTTTTTCATGGGAAGCAAAGAGTGGATTGGGTTAGCGGACTTTGTGGGAGGAATAGATCTGGCGGCGTCCTTCGAAGGACCACTGTTGCATGAGCGCTTCCAGCGACGGGGCCGGCGTTACCGGAGTAGCCACGCGTTGGATGGTAGTCACGCGACAACGCGTTCCGAAATAGGCGGTGATGGCGGCGACGATCACCGGAACCATCTCCGGCGGTACTTCGCCGATGAGCGCGGGGAGCGAAGCGGTTGCCCCAGCCCCGATGAGCGAGATGGGCCCTGCACCGCTTGTCGCAGGAGGCGCTTTGGCGGCAGGCGCCGGGTGAGTGGCGGCGAGCAAGCGTCCCATCAGCGCGACCAGAGCGAGAAGTACGGCGATGAAGCCGAGGACGGCGAGCAGGGCCAGCCATTGATTGCCGAAGAGAGGGCGGCCGACTTCGAAGGCGGCCGCCAGCGGGAGCGACGCAGACATGGTGATTGGAGGGATGATGGAGCGACGCGAACGCGATCAGAGCGGGATGTTGCCGTGTTTCTTGGGCGGACGGGTCTCGCGCTTGGAAAGCGTGTTGCGTAGTCCCATGGCGACTACGGCGCGCGTCTCGGAAGGTTCGATCACGTCGGTGATCATGCCCTTGCTCGCAGCCTCGTAAGGGGAGGCGAACTTCTCGCGATAGTCGGCGGCGAGCTCGGCGGCTTTCTTCTTGGGATCTTCGGCGGCGGCGATTTCGCGTTTGAAGAGCACGTTGACCGCGCCGTCCGCGCCCATGACAGCGATCTCGGCGCAGGGCCAGGCGTAGACGAGGTCGGCGCCCATGTCCTTTGAGCACATGGCGAGGTAGGCGCCGCCGTAGCTCTTGCGCATGATGACGGTGATCTTCGGCACGGTGGCCGCGGCGTAGGCGAAGAGCATCTTCGCGCCGTGGCGGATGATGCCACCGCGTTCCTGGGCGAGGCCGGGCATGAAGCCGGGGATGTCGACCAGCGTGACGAGCGGGATGTTGAAGCAGTTACAGAAACGGATGAAGCGGGCGCCCTTGTCCGAGGAGTCGATGTCAAGCGTGCCGGCCTTGACCATGGGCTGGTTGGCGACGATGCCGACGACGAGGCCTTGTATCCGGGCGAATCCGACAACGATGTTTTTGGCCCAGTCGCGCTGGACCTCAAGGAAGTCGGCGTTGTCCACGAGGCGGTTGATGACGTGGTAGACATCGAGCGGCGCCTTCGGGTCGGCAGGGACGAGGTCGTTCATGCCGAGATCGCGGTCGAGCGTCAGGTTGGGCACCGGGCGGTGCGGCGGATCCATGACGTTATTGGCGGGCAGGAAGGTGAGCAGGCGTTGGGCGAGAGCGAGGGCGCCGGGGGCATCCTCGGTGACGAAGTGAATGTTGCCGGAGACGGAGGCGTGGGCGGCAGCGCTGCCGACTTCGTCCATCGTGACGGTGGCGCCGGTGGCGGCTTTGATGACGTCGGGCCCGCAGATGAACATCTGCGAGTTTTTCTTCGTCATGATGATGAAGTCGGTGAGGGCAGGCGAGTAGGCCGCGCCGCCGGCGCAGGGACCGGCGATGACGGAAATTTGCGGGACGACGCCGGAGAGGAGAACGTTGTGGAAAAAGACCTGGCCGTAGCCGGAGAGGGAGTCGTCGCCTTCCTGGATACGGGCCCCGCCTGAATCGTTGATACCGATGACAGGGATGCCGGACTGTTGGGCGTACTCCATCAGGTCGCAGATTTTCTGCGCGTGAATGCGTCCCACGGCGCCGCCGCCGACGGTGAAGTCCTGGCTGAAAGCGGCGACCGGGCGGCCATCGATGTAGCCAACTCCAGTGATCACGCCGTCGCAGGGCATGGCCTTGTCCTGGAGGCCGAAATGGTGGCAGTCGTGTTGGGCGTGGAGGCCGAACTCGAGGAACGTGCCCGGTTGGAAAAGGAGCTCGATGCGCTCGCGCGCGGTCGTGAGGCCCTTCTTTTTTCGCTCGGCGAGTTTATCGGCGCCACCGCCGGCAAGGGCGGTTTCGCGGCGCTGGCGGAGCGTTTCTAGGAGTGCGGGGTCGATGGCCATGAGTAGTGACGGATTGGAGACGCTGCGGGTGCTGTGCCTGGTTAGTTCGTCTTGGGCGCGCAGAATTCGGTGAGCACGCCGTGGGTGAATTTCGGATGGAGGAAGGCCACGAGTTTTCCGGCGGCGCCCTCGAAGGGCTGCTCGTGGATGAGCTTTACGCCGGCCGCCGAGGCGCCTTTGAGCTGCGCTTCGATGTCGGTCGTGGCGAACGCGACGTGGTGGATGCCCTCGCCGTTCTTTTCGAGAAACTTCGCGATGGGGCTTTCGGGCGAGGTCGGTTCAAGCAGTTCGAGGTGGGTGTCGCCCACGCTGAAAAACGCGGTGCGGACTTTTTGCGACGGGACCTCCTCGCGATGTTCGCAGCGCAGGCCGAGCGCTTTTTCGTAGTAAGCCACCGATTCGTCGAGTGAACGAACCGCGATTCCGAGGTGGTCGATCTTGGTGAGCATGTGATTAAATTCGTTGGTGTGAACTGCGCTTGAATCTGTCGGCGCCACTATCGGGAAAAGCGCGCGCGCTTGCTGTGCATCGGTTGCCCAACCGTGAGCGTCCTTTGCCAAAATCTGCGGAGCATCCTCGCGCGCGGGCCGCTATGCTGGTCACGCTGATTAGAAATCTGAACGTAATTAAAAAATGACTACACAAACAGAGATCCCTGTGCCTCCTGCCGCCCCGGTCGATGCGGGCAAGTTGTGGCGGGAAGCCGTCGAAGCGGAGCTGAAGGGTGTGCCTTTCGAGAAGAAACTGGTCACGCGTACCTTCGAGGGAATCGCCCTGCAACCGCTGTATTTCAGCAGCGACGCCGCCGGTGTCGGGCATCTCGGGGTTCTGCCCGGTTCGGGATCGTTGGTCCGCGGAGCCCGCGAAGCGGCCGCGCACGGAAAGACGTGGGAATTTTGCCAGGATTTTCCGGCGGAAACGCCCGCGCAATTCAACGCGAGGTTGACCACGGCATTGGCTGGAGGACTAAACGCGGTGACGCTAGAAGCAGCCCGTGTTAGTATCGATTCTAATGTTACGAAGTCGGCGGCGCCGGGTGGCATGGCATTGGCCGACACGGCCGCCTTTGCGGCTGCTTTGAAAAACGTGGTGCTGACAGCGGTGCCGGTTCACCTGAACGCGGGGGCGAGTCCGCTGCCTCTGGCGGCGCTTTATCTTTCCCATACGAAAGCGAGCGGCGCCACATGGGAAAAGCTGCAGGGCAGCGTGACGGCCGATCCGCTCGCGGAGTGGGCAACACGCGGAGAACTGCCCGTCCCGTTGGAGACTCTTTACGACGATCTCGCCGGCTGGACGTCTCAGGCGACCGTGCAGGCGCGAAATCTCGCGACGATCGGTGTCTCAGGCGAACACTGGCTCGAGGCGGGCGGCAACGCGGTGCAGGAACTCGCCTTCGCGGTCGCGGCGGGCGTGGAATATTTGCGCGCGCTGCAAAACCGCGATGTCCCTTGCGAGGTGGCCGCGAGCCGGATGCGTTTCGCGTTCGCAGTGGGCGGGCAGTTTTTCACCGAGGTGGCGAAGTTCCGCGCGTTCCGTCTGGTCTGGAGCCGGGTGCTGAAAGCCTTCGCGCTCGAACCGGCAAAAGCGTGGCCGCGCGTGCATGCGCGCACGGCGAACTGGGACAAGTCGGCGCTCGATCCGCATGTGAACCTCCTTCGTGCGACCACCGAAGCGCTCTCCGCAGTGCTCGGTGGCGTGGACAGTCTAAGCATCGGCACGTTCGACGAGGTATCCGGAACGACCAGCGACGTCTCGCTGCGCATCGCGCGCAACCTGCACACACTCCTTGCCGAGGAGTTTCGTCTCGCCGCCCCGGCGGACCCTGCGGGCGGATCGTGGTACATCGAAAAACTCACGGACGAACTCGCGCGCAAAGCGTGGGAGCTTTTTCAGGATGTGGAGAAACGAGGCGGCTACGCCCGCGCTTTCGAAAGCGGCATGATCCAGAAGGTGGTCGCCGTTTCCGCCGCGGAAAAGGCCGATGCTGTGAGCAAACGCCGGCTCGCTTTGGTGGGCGTGAATCTATTCCCCAATCTCAAGGAATCCCGGCTGGAGCCAGCCGCGGCGAGTCCCGCGCAGACTCCGGTTCAAGACACTCGCAAGGCCATGACGCTGCCGACGAAATGGCCAGCTCGTCTGGAGGCGGCGGTCGTCGCCGCGGACTGCGGAGAAAACGCAAGCAGGCTGGCTCGTGCAGCGTATCCAGAGAGTGGGCGCTTTTCGCCCGCGACCAAGGTCGAGACCCGCCGTGCCGCGGAAGGTTTCGAGGCGCTTCGTGCGGCCGCCGACGCCTACCTCGCGCGCACGGGGACCCGCCCCAAGGTGTTTCTCGCAAAGATGGGCCCGGTGAAACAGCACAAGCCCCGCGCCGATTTCGCCGCCGGATTTTTCGCGGTGGGCGGTTTCGAAGCGATGGCGAAGCAGTCGTTTGACACGCCGGAAAACGCGGCGCTCGCCGCAGTGCAGTCCGGCGCGCCGATCGCGGTTCTCTGCTCGACCGACGAAACTTATCCCGAGCTGGCGCCGGCCTTCGCGAAGGCTGCGAAAGCGGTGAATCCCGCCCTGATCCTTGTACTCGCCGGCTATCCGTCCGAGCTCGTGGCGAGCCTTCGGAGCGCGGGCTTCGACGAGTTCATCCACGTGCGCTCCGACGTCCGTTCGACCTTGGAAAATTTTCTTAACCGCATTGGCGCGCTGCCCAGCAAATCATGAAAACGAATCCTGAGTTCACATCGCTGTCCTACGACGCGTTCGATTTTTCCTCGAAAGGAAACACCCGCACGGCGGAGGCGCCCATCGCGACGCAGACGGATGAATTGATTCCAATCAAAACGGTCTACGGACCCGAGGATCTGCGCGGCTGCGAGACCCTGGATTCGGTTCCCGGTTTTGCGCCATTCACGCGCGGGCCGTATCCGACCATGTATGTCACGAAGCCTTGGACCGTGCGCCAGTACGCGGGCTTCTCGACCGCGGAGGAATCCAACGCGTTCTACAAACGGAATCTCGCCGCCGGGCAGATGGGACTCTCGATCGCCTTCGATCTGGCTACGCATCGCGGGTATGACTCCGATCACCCGCGCGTGGTCGGCGATGTCGGCAAGGCAGGCGTGGCGGTCGATACGATTCTCGACATGCAGACGCTCTTCTCAGGCATCCCGCTCGACAAGGTTTCCGTGTCGATGACGATGAACGGCGCAGTGTTGCCGGTGATGGCTTTCTACATCGTGGCGGCGCTGGAGCAGGGTGTGAAACTGGAGCAGCTCTCGGGCACGATCCAGAACGACATCCTGAAGGAATTCATGGTGCGCAACACCTACATCTATCCGCCCGCGCCCTCGATGCGGATCATCGCGGATATTTTTTCCTACACGTCGCGGTTCATGCCGAAGTTCAACAGTATATCGATTTCCGGATACCACATGCAGGAGGCGGGAGCCACGGCCGATCTGGAGCTGGCGTACACGCTCGCGGACGGGCTTGAGTATCTGCGCACGGGGACGAGCACGGGTCTGGACATCGATGCGTTTGCGCCTCGCCTGTCGTTCTTCTGGGCGATCGGGAAAAACTTCTTCATGGAAATCGCGAAGATGCGCGCCGGCCGCACGCTGTGGTCGCGCATCGTTTCCCAATTCAATCCGAAGAGTCCTAAATCCTGCGCTCTCCGCACGCATTCGCAGACGAGCGGGTGGAGTCTCACCGAGCAGGACCCTTTCAACAATGTAGGTCGTACCTGTCTCGAAGCCATGGCGGCGGCGCTCGGACACACGCAGTCGCTGCACACCAACGCGCTCGACGAAGCGATCGCGTTGCCGACGGATTTCTCGGCCCGTATCGCGCGCAACACCCAGCTGCATCTCCAAAACGAAACGGGCATCTGCAACGTCGCCGATCCGTTCGGCGGTAGTTATTATGTGGAGGCGCTCACGCGCGAACTCACCGAGAAGGCCTGGAAACACATCGAGGAAGTCGAGGCGCTCGGCGGCATGACGAAAGCCATCGAGGCTGGTATTCCGAAACTGCGCATCGAAGAGGCCGCCGCGCGGCGTCAGGCGAAAATCGA
Source organism: uncultured Opitutaceae bacterium (assembly GCA_946482625.1). The sequence goes on along the minus strand of CAMLSH010000135.1, from coordinate 2,444 downwards.
TTCCAGCCGTGAGACCATCGTCGGGCTCAACAAGTACCGGCTCGAACGCGAAGATCCGCTCGAGATTCTCGAAGTGGACAACACCGCGGTGCGCGAAGCCCAGATCAAGAAGTTGAAACAGCTCCGCGCCGAGCGTGACGAACCGCGTTGCAAGGCCGCGCTGGCCGCTCTCTCGGAGAGTGCCGGATCGGGCAAAGGCAATCTGCTCGAGCTGGCCGTTGCGGCCGCTCAGGCACGCGCCACGTTGGGAGAAATCTCTTCGGCGCTGGAAGAAAAATTTGGCCGCTATCAGGCCACGATCCGGTCGATCTCAGGGGTTTACCGGAGCGAGTTTGGAGAAGACACCATGGTCACCGAAGTACGCGATCTCGTCGCAAAATTCGAAGAGCGCGAAGGCCGCAGGCCACGCATCCTCATCGCGAAGATGGGGCAGGATGGTCATGACCGCGGCGCGAAAGTGGTCGCGACGGCGATGGCCGATCTCGGCTTCGACGTCGATATCGGTGCGCTGTTTCAGACGCCGGCCGAAACTGCCCAACAGGCGGTGGAGAACGATGTCCACGTGGTCGCGATGAGCTCGCTCGCCGCCGGCCACAAGACGCTGCTTCCGCAGTTGGCGGAGGAGCTGCGCAAGCGCGGCCGCGACGACATCCTCATCGTGTGCGGCGGGGTCATCCCTGCGCAGGACTATGACTTTCTCCTGAATAACGGCGCGGCCGCGATCTTCGGTCCCGGGACAGTGATCCCGAAATCGACGAAACGTACGCTCGAGCTGTTGCTCGCAAGACTTTGACAGGGCGTGGGCGATCCCGGCCGAATCGTTGGGTAGCGGTCCACCGGGACGCCCCGCTCTGTCACTTCATTCTGTCATGAGTTCTCCGACCAAAGCACAACGCGAGCAGTGCCATCAGCCCCGGCCTGACTGGGTTCCGGTCGATGCCGGGCCCGGGTTCGCGACGTGGATGCTGCAAGGAGTGGCGCCATCGGGTGTCGGCCGGTTGATCTCCAATCAGCCGAGGCGACGCACGCTCGCCCTCGCCGATTACGTGGACGGCATCCGCAGACGGGATACAGCCGTGCTGGCCCGGGCTATCACGCTGGTGGAAAGCAACGCGCCCGCACATCAGGAACTCGCGCAGCAATTGCTCGCGCAACTGCTCCCCAAAACCGGTGGCGCGATGCGCGTGGGGATCACGGGCATTCCGGGCGTCGGCAAGAGCACCTTTATCGAGGCGCTGGGCTCCCGGCTGTGCGAAAAAGGTCGCCGCGTAGCGGTGCTGGCGGTCGATCCCTCAAGCACGCTCACGGGAGGCAGCATCCTCGCGGACAAAATCCGCATGGAAAAATTGTCCCGGCAAACCGGCGCGTTTATCCGGCCATCTCCTTCAGGTGGTTCGCTTGGTGGCGTGGCCCGTAAAAGCCGGGAGGCGATGCTTCTGTGTGAGGCAGCTGGATACGACGTCGTGATTGTCGAAACGGTTGGCGTCGGGCAGAACGAGGTCACGGTGCGCTCGATGGTGGATTGTTTCGTGGTACTGATGATCGCGGGCGCGGGCGACGAGATGCAGGGCATGAAAAAGGGCGTGATGGAACTCGCCGACCTGATCGTGGTGAACAAGGCCGAGGATGAAAACCGCATCAAGGCGATGGCGGCGCGCGCGGAGATGGTGCAGGTGCTGAATTATCTGCGCCCGGCGACGGAGGGCTGGGCCACGCCGGCGTTGCTGGCATCGGCGCGGACCGGCGACGGGATTCCGGAAGTGTGGCAACAAGTCGAAGCGTTTTTCAGGACGGGCCGCCAATGCGGTGTGCTCGCTCAGCGACGTCGCCAACAAACCGTCGCCTGGATGCACGGGATGATTCACGAGGCGCTTCAGCAGGCATTTTATCAGTCGCCTGCGGTGAAGGAGCGTTTGCCTCAGCTGGAGGCCGCGGTCGCGGATGGCGTTCTTCCTCCATTGATCGGCGCGAAGGAACTGTTGGGACTCGGCCGGGCTGAGCGGGCCTAAATGACGCGGCGGAGCCGGGTGGGGGCCGACTCCCCTGGCGCAAGGGGATTTCCTGACGCCTGAGCGCCGGCGGCAGCGGGCGCGTTGACGGACTTAGCGAATCTATCGCAGCTGTAGGCGTCCAATCGTAACATCATGGGCTCATCGGTGCCCGGGTGCGGACGTAAGAGTAGCGGCTTTCTAAATCGTTGTCGGGCGCTCCGGTCCGCCTTTTCCCGTCAGAAAGGTGCGCCCTGCGCTCGGTCAAACGTAGCTGAAGATGTTACCGCCTGTCACAGATTGATCGTCTGGGCGAAGCCGCAATCCCTCCTGACTTGCTCCGCATAGATTAGACCTTGGAGGCGCGGGCCGGAATTGAACCGGCGCATAGAGCTTTTGCAGAGCTCGGCCTTACCACTTGGCTACCGCGCCCTCTTCAGGGAGCGCGGACGTTGA
>CAMLSH010000134.1 GCA_946482625.1 uncultured Opitutaceae bacterium | reverse complement strand
CAGTCCCAGGTTTTTTCGGCGGTATTCCAGTCGACGATACACTTCAGGTGGGTGCAGACCGCCGAGCAGACCGAGAGCCGGTTGTTGTCGTCGCGGTAGGCGGCGACCTTTTTCCCACCCAGGTTAATGACCTTGCCTTCGCCTCTTTCAACGTCGTCGAGCGGAGGGTCTTCGCCGACGGCCATCCAGTCGCGGACCAAGTGGTATGGGTAATCTTTGTTCTCCTTCAGGTAGCTCCAAAGCCCGCCCAAGATCTTCGAACGGTCGGGGGAGAAAAGGTCCTGCCAGGGATTCGGCCGCTTCAGCAGCGCGTCGACCGCCATCATGGCGCCGAGCGTTCCGAAGGTCATGCCGTTTCCTGCGAAACCGGTCGCGATAAACTGCCCGGCGGTTATCTCGCCGATGAAGGGAAGGCCGTCGTTGGTTTCGATGACCTGGCCCGACCAGCGGTGATCGATTTCGATCTGCGGCAGAAAGGATTTCAGCCGAGCCTCCAGTTTTTGATAGGGAATCTGCGTGTCTTCCTGCTGCCCTGTTTTGTGGTCTTCACCGCCGAAGATGACGTAGTCCCACTGTTCCTGCGGATCAACGCGAAGGTAGTCGTAGGGATCTGCGTTGTCCCAAAAGGACGCGGCAGGCAAATGGCCTTTGGGGATTTTTCCACCGACGACATAGCTCGTGTAGAGCGAGAGCTTGGTCTGAAAAAGCATCGAGGAGAAGGCGCCCGCGATCCCCGAGATGGGATTGTGCGTGGCGACGATCAGGTACGTCCCCCGGATTTCATGTCCGCGAGATTTCAGTATCAGGGGATCGGTGACGATTTCGTCGGCGTTGGTCTCTTCGAAAACATAGGAGCCGCCGCCGGGCAGGCTCTTCACGAGGGCGCGCAGGTATTTGCGTGGATTGAAGAGCGCCTGGTGATCGAAGCGGACCCCCGGCACGTCGAAAAATGGAATCGCCTCCATGTACTTCGCACCGATCTCGAGTTCGGTGGCAATGGCGGCCTCTTTTTCGAGTTCCTCGGTGTAGGCTTGGTCGGCGTCTCGCAGGGGCGCATGGAGATAACCGGGGACCCAGTGGAAATCGCAGGCGATATCCTGGCGGCGGATGTTGCGCACGATCTGGTTGATCGCGGCGATGCCGGCGTCCCACGTTGCGCAGGCCGCGTCTTTGCTAAAGTTGCGCGCGATCTCCTGGAGCCGGAGATCGGTCACGGCGGTGAGATGAGCGGTGGTGAGCGACGAATCGATGCCGCCGCATCGCTCGCGGTCCACCAACGCGACGGTTTTGCCAGCGCGTTTCGCGAGGTACGCGGCGGTGATTCCCGTGAGACCGGCGCCGACGACGATGACGTCCACGCTGACGTTTTTATCGAGCGGATGAAACCGCTCGATTTCGGTCGTATCTACCCAGTACGTGTTGGTTTTCATGGCGGGCTTTCGGCAAGGGGGTTGAGGGTTGTTTGGTTCAGCGGCTGTGGTCCGGGACAGTAGCAAGAATGGTCCGCCGGGGCGTTTCGGGGTTGCGGGCGAATAGCCCGAATGAAGGGCCGGGAAATCACCGGGCGGCGTGGTGTAACTTCCTCCGAAGGATCGCAGCAGCACCCAAGGGAAGGAGTAAGCGCCTGCGCCGGGACGGGCGTGGCGATGGTGGCGCCAGCGTTCGCGGGTCGGCGGGCATCTAAGGGATTTCCTTAGTGAGATGTCGCCTGACCGCCAATATCCGGAGACGAGCGAAGGTGGTATTTTCTTCAACATGAACTCCGCCCTCTCTTCCTCGAACGCCGAAAGCGTTGCCCGTCAGGCCAGGGAAATTGCCGCCCGTATTCAGAAGTCCGATGTGTTTCGCGATTACCAGCAGGCGTTCCAGACGTTGACGGGGTTGCCGCTTTCGATCCGTCCGGTGGGCTCGTTCAACGCTCCCATGCACGGCTCCAAGCAAGTGAATGCGTTTTGTCAGCTCATGGCGTCCAAGAATAAGTCCTGCGCCGCGTGTCTTGAGCTTCAGCAGCGCATCGAGGATGCGGCCAAAACGAGCGCCTGCACCATGGAATGCTTCGCCGGGTTGAGTGAATCGGCGGTTCCGATACGCGCAGGACAGGAAGTCGTGGGCTATCTCCAGACCGGTCAGGTGATGCTCCAGAAACCGTCGAAGGCGAAGTTTACGGCGATTTCGAAGCAGCTGGTCGAGTGGGGCTACGGTCTCGATCTGGAAAATCTCAAAGAGGCGTATCTCGAGACGCGTCAGATGACGCAGTCGCAGTACCAGTCCATTCTGCGTCTGTTGACGATCTTCGCCGATCATCTCTCGAACATCAGTAACCAGCTGGTGTTGATCGAATCGTCCTCGGAGTCGCCTTTCGTCGCCAAAGCCCGCGCGTACATCGCCGAGCACAAACACGACGAGCTCTCCCTAGCGACCGTCGCGAAGGCCGTGAACATGAGTTCGTTCTATTTCTGTAAGACCTTCAAAAAGGAGACGGGCACGACCTTTACCGATTACCTCGCGTGCGCGCGGGTCGAGTCGGTGAAGAAGCTGATGCTCAACCCGCACAAACGCATCAGCGAAGCGGCGTTCGAAGCGGGGTTTCAGTCGCTGTCACAGTTCAACCGAATCTTCCGGCGCATCGCCGGTGAGTCGCCGTCGGATTTCCGCGCTCGCATCCATGCTCCTGCGGCGGCGAACGCTCACTCGAAGCTGGTTCTCGCGGCCTGACTGGCGAGCGGGCGCTGAGCGTCAAGGGCCGACTCACGCAGTTGCTCGAGTTTGGCACTGATCTCGCGTGAGGACCCCTAGATTGAAGCGCAACGGCCTCAGGTGAACTGAGGCCCTACAGCGGATCGTTTCACGATACGCTGCGCTTTAGGGGGATGGGTCTGCGCTCCCGTGCGATCCGGCGGGTCGCTTACTTCTTTTCCTGAGGGGGCGGTGGAAGTGTGGCGTGGTCGGGGGCGACGCGGTCGAGATTGGGCGTAACGTCCGCGTCGATACGTTTTCCCGACCAGAGCAGCGCGCCCACGACCATGGACTGAAACTGTGGGTTTTCCCAGACGTCTTCGCGGTGACCGAGCGCGTTGAAGACGATGCGGCCTTCTCCGTGCCTGCGCGCCCACGCGAGCGGAAAGGGCGGGCGTTGGTAATCCGAGCCCGTCATTCCTTCGGTTTCCAAGACCAGCAAAGCATGGAGATCGGGGGCGAATTCTTTCAGCGAATACCATTCCTCGTGCAGATGCAGTTCGTCCTTCAAGAGCTCCATCCCGGGAAAGTTTGGGGAGGTGACGCGTGCCCGAGCCATCTGTTGGGGGCCGTGGCGGATGAACTCGCCGCCGAGCATTTTGATAAAGGGATCGGCCGCGTCCCCGTAGTTGCGGAAGCGCTGCAGGCGGTCGGCGGATTCCGCGCCCGCCTTTTCTCCGGTATGAAACGAGTCGCTGCAGCTGTGCAGACCGACAAACCCTTTGCCCGCGGCGACCGCGTCGAGCAGCGCTTGTTTGCCGTCCGCAGTCATCGGAGGTTGACCGTCGGTGCCCGCGCTCAAGAGGTCACCGCTCGTGTAGAAAAGCAGCACGTCGAACTTCATGAGATAGTCCGATGTGAAAAGACTGCCGTCTTTGCTGAACGTGAAGTGGATGTCGTGCTTTTCGCCGAGCGTCGTGAGGATTCGTTCGGAGTGGCTGGGCTGGCCGTCGGTTCGTTTGACGACGCCGTGTTCGAAACCGGAAGATTTGGTGAAATAGAGAACGCGCAGCGGCGCGGCGGAGAAGAGCCAGGAGGTCGCGAAGACCATGAACAGCGTGGCGACAATCCGAACTAAGAGGCGGGGCATGTGCGGAAAGTCTCGGTTCGACGCGCGCAAGACAAGTCGGTGAGCTCGGACAGTCGGATGATCTTTCTGAAACGTGCGGCGTGGACGGCGCGCATTGGAAACACGGCAGGGCGAAAATTGAGACCTTCCCACGTGGCGCATGTTCGTGGTTTTGCAGGCATCCGCAGTTCTGAAACCAATCACCGCGCACCCGGGTATAGGAGGATAACGGGCTCGGCCCTCCCCATCTTATGAAGATATCCTGTCTCTATCTGACGCTGGCTTTCATGCTGCCTTCGATTCACGCGGCCACCGGCGCAACATTTTCTCCAGAACGAATCAGGCGAGATCTTTCGTTTCTCTATGAAACACTTCAGGCCAGTCACTATGACCTGTTCGTCCATACAACGAAAGCCGACTACACGGACGCATACGAGCAGGCGTTGGGTCGCGTCGATCGACCGCTCGATCCACGGGAGGCTTATCGAATCCTTCAACCTTTTGCCGCACTGGCGGGCGTGGCGCATTGCAATGTCGGACTACCGTTTCAAACGGTCTACGTACCCCACGTGATGCAAGAAGGGAAAGTCGTCCCGTTCGACATCACGTTTTCGGACGGCAAGGCATTCGTGTGGCACAACTATTCCGCAAATCTCGAGCTGAAACCCGGGCTCGAAATCATCGCCATTGATAAACGACCGGTGGATTTGGTTCTGGATAGCATCCAGAAACTGATTTCGGGCGACAGCGCATACCTGAAGCGAACAAGTATCGAGATAACCTGTTTCCCGCGCCTCTACTGGCTGGCCTTTGGCGAAGCTAAAACCCATACGCTGACGCTTCGGCAAGCAAACGGCGTCGTTTCAGAGCACGTTGTTGATGTTATTGCCGCCATGCAGTTTGAACAAAAGGCCGCCACACACAAACCCATTGTCCGCACGGATCGCGAGGTACGCTTTATCGGCGATGTGGCCTACCTGCGACCGGGAGTTTTTCTTAATAATCAGTCCCCGGCCGACATCGCGAATCACCAAACGTTCGAGAAGGGAGAGTTTGTCCGGTTTATCGATGCGGCGTTCGGCGAGATCCGCGCGAAGAAAGCCGCGAGCCTGATTATCGACCTGCGGGGGAATCCGGGAGGCGACAACTCTTTCAGCGATCCGATGATCGCCTATATCGCCGATCGGCCGTTTCGTTTCTGTTCTCGTTTTACGGTCAAAACCAGCCAGATGACCAAAGAGTTTTGGCGAGATGTCGAGGAGCCCGCGTTGAATGAGCTAAAGCGAGAAATTCTTTCGCGGGATAATGGAGAACGTTTTGACGTGGAACTACCGTTTACCCGACCACGAAGCGAGACGGAACGCTTTCGCGGTCGTGTATATGTATTGATCGACCGCTTTTCGTACTCCAACGCCGTCTCTGTCGCGGCGATCTGCCAGGATTACGGATTCGGCATCATTGTTGGTGAAATGACGGCGGATCTACCCACGACCTATGGTGCCGCTCATCAATTTACGCTGCCAAACACAGGATTCACCGTCATGTACCCCAAGGCGTGGATCGTTCGCCCCAATGGCGACATGCGGGCCGACGGTGTAAAACCCGACTGCGAAATCTCGGACAGCGTATTCACGGCTGAAGACGAGATCCTGCTGAAAGCTCTTACGTTGGCAGACAATGCAGGCCGGACAGAAAAATCGCGGAACAACAATTGAGGCGAAGCCAACGAAAGCCAGGGAGAGCTCAATACTCCCTTGACGCGACTGAGCGGAAGCACCGCGCTCTTTCTTATCCTGCGGCCAGCAATTGCGCCAATGCGGTTTTAAACTCCTGAGGATCGACGGCGAAACTGGCGTGGCGGGGGACCTTTGGGTGCAACCTCCGTCTTGTGCTGGTTCCGACCACAGCGCCGTAGGTCATATCACCGGCCGCACAAAGTGCGCGGTAGAACGGCCAGGCATTGTTTGAAGGAATCAGCTCAAGCACCCGCGTGCCCGGCTGGCAGTAGAGAAGATTCGTCATTGCGGCTCCATGGATCGCAACGACGTGACTCGCCGAACTGAGCTGCTCCCGTAGATATTCGAAGTTTTCCACCTCCGCTTTCTCGAAGCCATTGCGGCGTAAATCGTCTTCGAGTGTGGAAAGGTCGATCGGCCCGCGTGGTCCGGCCCGTCCAATATAGAGCCGTTTGGTTCGCGGTTGATTACGCTCTTTAAGTGGCAGGAGCCCGCGATGAAAGGCGACGGATGCCGCTCCTGGTAATCGTGCAAGACTCGGCAACGTGGGTTGCCAGAGCTCCTCGCAAACGTAGTGAGCTCCGTACGGGGGCCGCAGGATTTTGGTCGAGGGAATCTTGAGAGCGGCCACAACCGCGCGCGTGGCTTCGCTGTCCAATTTTGGAACCAAGACTTGGGTTACATCGTTCCAGGAGAAACCTGCCCGTAGAAAAAGATCCGCGCGGGCGATACCATCCATCATCCAATGATAAAAATTGTGACCGGCGTAGGCGCTGCACAGGTTAAGCGTCTGCCCGGGAAGAAATATGGGGGGCGACGGCCGCACCAGTCCGTAAATCCCAGCGAACCGGGAATCGCCTTCCTCGTGGAAATTTCCCAAGAACGTGTCGTTCTCGCCAATCACCCAGCATTCGGCGCCCATGAGGCGCGCGTGAGGAATCACTGCGATGCCGGTGGCGGGAACGGCGTATGTCGATTGAGTCAGAGACATCGGCGCGGCAAGATTCGAAGTAAAGGGATCGGGCAGAGATAACTCGCGTGGGGGATCGATCCCGATCCATCGACTGGCATGGGTTTGCGAATACACGTCCCACGTCGCGTGTCGCCTTGGCGGCCCAAAACGCTCGGAAGTACCCGGCACGAGCCGCAACCAATCCCGCGAGGCGAACGTCCAAAGCCAAGCGAGTGCGAGAGGCGATGTTTGTAGGGAAAATTTCACCGAAGGTTCTTCGATGGAGAACCGCGGCAAGGCTGGAAACCAGCATTATCGGCGAGTACGTTCACTTGGGAAGCCCGGTTCCACGCATGAGAGCAAGTCAAGTGGCCGATGTGCGGAATTTAAGCAGGGATATCCCGTACCGTCGCTACTTCGATCAAACGATTTCAATCCGGTCACGGAGGCCTGCGGAGAGCTCGGGGCGGTCGTGGAGCGGTGGATCGGGTAGCGCTTACGCACAAGTATTGCCGGGGGTTTTAAAGACGTTACGTGTCGAGCATGAATATTTGGGCGAAGCGAACGCTGGTGGTGTTGTCCATGGGAGGAGGAATTTTTGGTCTCGTTGTCGTCCTTCTCAGCCTGCTCCGTGGTGGCGTCTCTATAGCGACCGGGTTGATCCTGACAGCGGCGATGGGGGCGTACTCTTTAGGGCTGATAGGCGGCATTAAGCTGATCGGGAACACCGACGCAGGTTTGAGGTGGTTGCGTGCCTATTTTGCACTTCAGATCCCCGTCGTCTCTTCGCCGGTGCTTTCCTACTTTGTGGCTTCGGGGGCCGCGGTTAATGTGGGCTGGGTGCAGGCAAGACTGTTTCTCGCGGGACGCCTCGGAACGGAGTTTGAGTTCACTTTTTTTATGAGCCGTCCTTGGGGGATCGGCGTGAATCTGGTGGGATTGTTGCTCTTTCTTTGGACGCAGAGCCTCTACAAGCGCTTCAGGTCGCCCGAGGATGTCGAGGCGACGAATGCAGGGCAGGGCGGTTGGACTTGGTGACTCGGGCCGGAGTAGACGCATCCGGCCTGTGATTCGGTCGAGCCGGCGCTGATCAGAAGTAGCGGGTGCGGGGGATGAGCGGAAACGAACACGTCTGCGTCATCAGATCGGGCGGCGGGCCGTCACTACGATGCGAATACTATCTGTGAGCCGCTCCAAGGCGGTGTCAGGTCACTCGGTTTTCTTTTCCGCGGCCTTGCGGGCATTCTCTGTGGTCACGGCGGTTTCTACATCGAAGCCTTGGGCGGTGAGGTAGGCATTCATGCGGAGTTTGTTCGCGCGAAAGACATCGAGTTTGGTCTCGGCTGATCCGGCGACAATGGCGGCTTCGCGGGAATCGATCAGCCAGCTGAGGATCTGCGCTTTCTGTCGTTCGGTTAGCGTAGGAAACATGCGTTGGTAATCCGCGGTATTCAGTCGGACCATGTCGAAGGTCATCCAGTCTTTGATCGAATCTATCTGTGTATCATCAAGGAGTGAAGTAAGGGCGCCGATGAACTTTCCATAGACGGCATGCGATTCCTTATCCGCCTCGAAATAGATGCGAGCGATTTGGTGTGGGTCGAGTGCGGGGAACTGCGCCAACTTCTGATCGCGGCTACGGTGCACGGCGTGAAGATTACGGTAGAACGTCAGAGTGGCGTTCTCCACCTGTGCCGCTCGCGCCGCGTCGGCTAGATCGAGACGGGTGAGGATGTTCTTTGCGCGTCCCGCGATTCTCCGCTCGAAGGCCTGTGAATCGCTCCCGCTGGCGGTGGACGCTGGCGTGACGGAGAGTGCGGAGAGCGCTGTCGCGAACATGATGAAAACGGCCAAGAGGAGTTGGTTAATCATAGGAACCTGGATACGCGCAGGCTTGGGGCTGGACGGGAAGGAGATGCGGGGGCCTTGGAGGCTGTCCATGTATATGATTCGGACAGTATCGGGTAGGGATGACACCCCAGACGGTTCCCAATGATTCCTCAGAGCACGCGCTAATGCTTGTCGGTGGCGTTTGGGTAGCGATGAGAGTTAGCCATGTCCACCGCATCCGCCGCCACCAACTCGCGCAAAAAGTCTTCCCGTCTTTTTCATGCGCTTTGGATCACGGTCGCGATCGTGTTCGTGACCTCGCCAGACGGCGAAGGCGCGACGAAGAGCGTGCCAGCTCGCGTGCTCGCTGCGTGGGTCATGGGGCAGTAATCGCGGGGCGCTCTCTCCAAAAGGGGGCCTCGTTTGCTCTGTCCGCTCATGAGCGTGATCGAGAGGGCGGTGGTGAACCGAGGACTGCAAATTGCTTGGGTTCGACCTCGGGTTGTTCGCTGTATCGATGGGAAGCACCGGAAGGCTGCGACGGGCCCAAGGCTAGGGCACGTCGTCAAACTCACCTGAGCCAGTGGAAGACACAGGCGAGGGAAAC
>CAMLSH010000133.1 GCA_946482625.1 uncultured Opitutaceae bacterium | reverse complement strand
CCGCCGCGCTTCAACCACGGCCCGTCCAAGACCGCCCGATACACCGGATCGCCGAGCAACTTCCCCTGCGCAAACTGCCACGCCGTGATCCCGCACGACCGATACCGCTGCGCAGCTTGTTTCGCGATGACTTCGAACATCCCCGCCACCGTGCCGCTCCGCGAAATCTGCTCAAGGTGGAACGTGCGGTCCCCGCGCGTTCGCCCGGCGTTGCCCATCCGCAATGCCCCCTCCCACAACTGGAGGGGTGGCTCCATGCGGCGCCCAGAAAAAATCACCCCCACCCGCATTCGCCCCCCCGTTCCGCCCTCCGACATCCATTCCTATCCGTGCCATCTGTGGTTAGAAAAATTCCGCCCATCACCTCCGTCCCCCCTGTGCCCGCGCTCAGCACCCTCTTCTGTAGACACTCCGAATCCCTCCGTCCCCTTCTCCACAGGTCCTATAAGTCCCATAAGACCTATTAGACCTATTGCTCCTTTCTCCCTGCTCCACTCCACCCTCGACACCGCCCGACATTTCAGATTTTTCTGAAATTACATGAAACTCACACCGATCACCCAAAAGTTCATTCTCCACTGGGGGGAAATGGGCGCCCGCTGGGGCATCAACCGCTCCGTCGCCCAGATCCACGCGCTCCTTATGGTCGTCCCCGCGCCGATCGCCGCCGACGAAATCGCCGAGACCCTCGAAATCGCCCGCTCCGCCGTCAGCACCGGCATCAAGGAACTCCAAAGCTGGGGCCTCGTCCGCATCGTCCACCAGATGGGCGACCGACGCGACCACTTCGCCACACTCGATGACGTCTGGGAAATGTTTCTCCTCATCATGCGCGAACGCCGCAAACGCGAACTCGACCCCACCGTCGCCGTCCTCCGCGAATGCCTCGCCGAGACCGAATCCTCCAAGTCCGCCACCCCTGCCACGCGTAAACGCTTCGAAGACCTCGCCGAGTTCATGGAGCTGACATCACGCTGGTGCGAACGCTCCCAATCCCTCTCCCCCGCCGGCCTCAAACGCCTCGCGAGCCTCGGCGACAAAGTCTTCAAACTCATCGGCTGATCTGAGAGCGCGACGTCCCCGTCGGCGTTTCCGTAACTCGCCACGTCTCCGCCCCCTCTTTCTTAATCCTGCAACTCTATCTTCAAAACCTCCGTCTCAAAATTTCTCTAATTACTGAAATTTCCGTCACATAAACCGAATCCGTCATTCCACCCATGAACTACACCGTCCTCGCCTACGTCATCTATCTCCTCGCCAGCGTCGCCATGACCGCCTGGGTCGCACGCACGCTCCATCGCAACGGCCACATCTTCCTCGTTCAGGCCTTCCGTGGCAGCGAAACCATGGCCGCCTCGGTCAACCATCTCCTCGTCGTGGGCTTCTACCTCATCAACTTCGGCTTCATCGCGACTGCACTCCGTTACGGCGAAAAACCGGAAACGCTCCAGGCAATGATCGAGTTTCTCAGCACCAAGCTCGGTCTCGTCCTGATCGTCCTCGGAGCGATGCACTTCTTCAACATGTTCAACTTCGATAAAATGCGCCGCAAAGGCCTCCATCCCGAAATCGCCGGTACACCGACTCCGCTCGCTAAAAGCCTGAACAGCTGAGCGCCTTCCTTCGCCAAGCCTGAGCTTCAACCGGCCTCGAACAAACTAAAAAACATGAGAGCTAAAATCCGCATCACGATCGAAGTCCTCTCACCTTCTCTGTTGGGCACGCTCGCATTCTTCGTCTTTCATTGGAATGAGCTCGTCCGCCTTTCTAGCGCCACCGTTCCGACATTTGTGACATATCTGGCATTCGCCTACGCATTCGCCCTCATTCCCTCCGCTGCGTACGCTGCGTTGATGGAAATTTGGCTGAGGCAGTACCACCGAGGGGCATTGGCCCTGCTGGCGACGGTCGCGTTGTCCGCCCTTTTCGGATTTACCGCCGGGTGGACAATCCACCTAGCCTCGGAGGCGAACGTCATAGAGATCGGAACGATGGTCGGATTTGTCCTAGGCCCGGTTCTCTACGCGCTCGCACCGCTCCAACCAAATCTGCCTGACCCCGCAGAGTTAGTGCGCTCCTGAACCGTAGACGCCGTTCTTTTCGGTCGGAGAATTCCCTTCCATGAAACTCATCCTCGCCGGCGCCACCGGCCAGATCGGCCGCATACTCCTCCGCGACTTCATCCGCGACACCAGCGCCTCGCACGACCTCGTCGTCCTCACGCGCGATCCATCCGCCTTCCCGTCTTCCCACTTCACTTCGCCGCTCACGACAAACCCCGCCACGCTCCCCGCACCAGCCAACGCCACCACCGCCACCGCACTCCGCATCCTCCCGTGGGACGCCCGCACTCTCGGCCCTTGGTCCTCCGAACTCGACGGCGCCGACGCCGTCATCAACCTCGCCGGTCGCTCCGTCAACTGCCGCTACACCAAGCGCAATCTCGCCGCGATGCTCTCCTCCCGCGTCGAGTCCACCCGCGTCATCGGCGAAGCCATCGCCCGCGCCGCCCGCCCGCCGCGCGTCTGGCTCCAAATGAGCACCGCCACGATCTACGCCCACCGCTTCGACGCGCCCAACGACGAAGCCACCGGCCTCCTCGGCGGCTCCGAACCTGACGTCCCGCGCTATTGGGACAAATCCATCGCCATCGCCCGCGCTTGGGAGGAAACACTGTTTTCCTCACCAACGCCCCACACCCGCAAAGTCGCCCTCCGCTCCGCCATGGTGATGAGCCCTGACCGTGCCGGCGTTTTCGATACACTCGCGAAACTTGCCCGCCGCGGCCTCGGCGGCGCCCACGGCAACGGCCGCCAGTACGTCTCGTGGATTCACGAGCACGACTTCACCGCGGCCATCCGCTTCCTCCTCGCCCGCGACGATCTCTCAGGTCCCATCAATCTCGCGGCTCCCGGCCCGCTGACCAACGCCTCTTTCCAGACCATCCTCCGCCACGCGCTCCTCGCCCCCATCGGACTCCGTTCCCCCACATGGCTGCTTGAAATCGGCGCCTTCTTCCTGCGCACCGACACCGAACTCCTCCTCAAAAGCCGCCGCGTCATCCCGACTCGCCTCCTCGAAAACGGCTTCACCTTCCGCCACCCCGACTGGCCCTCCGCCGCCATCGACCTCGCCTCCCGCTGGCCGCCCCGCACGTAGCCGCGTCCCTTAGGACGTGGCTCCCCTCGCCCGCTCTCTCAACACAGGCCCACGCGCCCCCTTCCCTCACGCGCTCATTTCACCCGCCATTCGTCGCCGCAAACATCGCGTCCAGCGACTCGCGCACGAACCGTTTCTGCAACCGCCTCGCCAGCGGCCTCATCAACTTCACCGGCCAGAAACGCGGCCGCGAAAACGCACGCAGATCGTACCAGACCGAGCCGTCCTCCAGCATCTCCACGAGAAACCGCTCCTCCCCTTGCTCCACATGCGTCTCGAGCGTGCCATAGGCAAAACCGAAACGCCTCACCGGCTCCGTCTCCGCCACCGTGTACACGATCCGACAGCCGCTCATCCACCAAAGCCCGTAGCCGCGCGCCAGCATCGTCAGCGTATTGCCTTCCTGGATCGCCGCGCCCTCCGGCTCGATGGCCGTCCAGTCGTCGGGAAACATCCGCCACGCCTTCAACGCCTCGCACGCAGTCATCCAGACCGCTTCGCCACAGCCCAGCCGCACCGTGTTGTGATCGACGTCGTAGCCTTGCGGATACCCGCCCGCCGATTGCCCCCGCTCCTGGTAGCTCAACTCGACCCGTTCGTTCCCGGCGCGAAACACCGCGATTTCCGCAGCGGATGGCCGGCACCAGCGGAACTCCGGACGCTCCGCCGTCGCCCCTTTCTTCGCCTGCCTCGCTGGTTTCCGCGCATTCATCGTTCCGCGTTTCTATCCACCCTCGTGGACCTTGAGCAACCCCGCGTCTCTACCCGCCCCACTTCGAAGCCTCGCTCATCCGCGCGATTAGGCGTCTTCGTTTCCAAAATGTCGCTTCCCGCGACTTGGCCTCGCGGCACGAGCCCTGCATAAAAACATCATGCGCTCGCGAAGCCTGTCCGACTTGCCCTCTCTCATTCGCCGCTGGTTCTGCGGCGTCTCGTTCGCCCTCACGGTTTTCTGTGCGGCCTCCCATGCGGGCGAACTGCTCTCAGGTCCGCTGCTTGGCTACCGGGCACGCCGCGAAACCGCGATCTGGCTCGAAACAAAAAACGCGCAGACCGTCACGCTCACCTATCAGCGCGCCGGCAAACCCGACACCGTCCGCACGCTCACCCACACCGCGCCCGCGGTCACGCCCTCCGGCGGTCAACCCCAGCAATTCGTGCTCCCGCTGCTCGAAATGGGCGCTGCCTACGAATACTCGCTCGCCATCGACGGAACGCCGGTCACCCGCGACTGGCCGTTCACGTTTCGCACCGCCGGCCAGTGGGAATGGCGCACGCCTCCACCCGATTTTAAATTTCTCTTCGGCACCTGCGCCTACCTCAACGACGAGCCCTACGACCGCCCCGGCACTCCTTACGGGAAGGGCACGACCATCTTCAAACACATGGCCGAAAGCGGCGCCGATTTCATGATCTGGGGCGGCGACAACTGGTACTACCGCGAAGCCGATTTCGATTCCGTCAGCGGACTCTGGTATCGCGCCGGCCACGACAGAGCCACGCCCGACCTCCAAAAGCTCTTCGGCGTCATGCATCACTATGCCACGTGGGACGACCATGACTACGGCTCCAACGACGCCAACAAATCCTACGAGCTCAAAGCCACCGCGCTCGAGATCTTCAAAGCCTACTGGCCCAACCAGACTTTCGGCGAACCCGACAATCCCGGCGTCTACCAGAAATTCGGCTGGTCCGACGTCATGTTCATCCTGATGGACAACCGCTACCACCGCGACGACACCACATTCGACGAGAAACTCCGCCCGGAGAAATCGCAGTACGGCCCGAAACAACTCGAGTGGCTCAAACAATCGCTCCTTCAGGCCCAGCAGCTGAATCACTACACCTTCAAGTTCGTCGTCACCGGCGGCCAAGTCATCACCAACTTCGGCGGTCGGAGCGAAACCTTCGATTATTTCCGCCGCGAGCGGGAGGAGATCATCCAGTTCATCAAAGATCACAAAATCACCGGCGTGATCTTCCTCAGCGGCGATGTGCATTTCAGCGAACTCGCCCGCCTCCAGCTCACGCCCACTCAAGCCGTCTACGAACTCACGTCTTCGCCGCTCGCCTCCGGCTCCTGGGACGTCAGCCACAGCGAACGCGCCGCCGATCCCCAACGCGTCGAAGGCACGCTCGTCGCCGATCAGAACTACTGCGCCATCGCCATCTCCGGCCCGAAGAACGCCCGCGTTGCCACGTTCTCTTGTTACGACAAAACGAATACGCTGCGCTGGTCACACGCCGTCCAGGCGTCCGAGCTCAAATAAAAATCCTCCGCCGGACGCGGTCCCTGTAGGAGCGGCTTTACGCCGCGATGACGCGCACCGCGCGCCTCCAGAAATCGGGGGACAAAGCAGCTCCCGCACCCCGCAGCCACCAGCCCCCGGCATCACCGCGTTTCTCCCACGTTACTCCGCGCAGCCCCTCGCGGGAGCACCCGCGCGATCGCGTCATCGAGCGTCTTCACGTCGAGCGGCTTGATGAGATGCGCCGCAAATCCCGCCGCCTGAGACCGGGCCACGTCGTCCTCCATGCCGTAACCGCTGAGCGCGATACCCGGAACTCCCGGCCGGCGGCTCCGATACTCCGACATGAACGTGTAACCGCTCCCATCCGGCAGTCCGATATCCGAGATGATGAGATCGAACGCGCGCTCCTCCGCCCGCTTTCTCGCTTCTTCCAACGTCGCCGCAGTCACCACGTGGAAACCGCGACGTGTGAGCAGATGAGCCAGCGTCATCCGCGTCGCTCCGTGGTCCTCGACCACCAGCACCGCGGTGTTCGATGCCGGTGAATCCGCAACCGGCGGCCGCGAGCCGCCCACCGGCGAAACGGTTTTCTCGCCGCCAGCGGTGACCGCGGCCGAATCGCTCGATGCGCCGCCGTAAAGCGGCAACTCGATCACAAACGTCGCCCCCTGGTCGCGCCCCCGGCTCAGCGCCGCGATCGAGCCGCCGTGCAGTTCCAGAAGTGTGCGCGTGATCGCCAGCCCCAGACCGAGCCCACCAAAACGATGACCGCCGCCGTTTTCCCCGTGCTCGCCTTGGGAAAATGCCTCGAACGCCTTCTCGATTTCGACGGGCGTCATGCCGATGCCGGAGTCGCTCACCGTGATAATAATCCCTGTGGCCGGAGTCGCCACGCACGTCGCCACGTCGATATGCCCGCCCGCCGGCGTGAATTTCACCGCGTTCTTGAGCACATTCCAAAACACCTGCTGCAACCGCACCGCATCGCCCCGCACCTGATGGACTGTGGCGCCGAGGTCCACGCGCAGCGTCAACTTCTTCGCATCCACATCGGCGCTCACCGTCGCCAGCGCATCCCGCAAGATCGTATTCACGTCGCAAGTACGCAGTTCCAGCGCCAGCTTTCCCCGGGTGATGCGCGTCAGATCCAGCAGATCGTCGATCAAACGCGCCTCGAGCGTCACATGTTTCGCGATCCGCGCGAAGTCCTCGCGCACCGCCGCCGGCAGAGCGGGATTCGCCGCCGCGTCGCTCGCCAGCATCAGCACCGGATTGAGCGGCGTCCGCAGTTCGTGCGAAAGCGCCGCAAGGAACTCGTCCTTCGCCCGCGAAGCCGCCACCGCCTGATCGCGCGCCTGCGCCACCTTTTCGACCAACGCTTCCGTACGCTCCAACATCGCATTGAAAGCCAGCGTAAGCCGTCCCAATTCGTCGCGACTATAGTGCCGCGCCCGGAGCGAATAGCCGGAACCGTTGGCAACCGCGCTCGCCGTCTCCACCAGCTCCAGAATCGGGCGGGAAATCGTTCGCTGCAACGACGACGCCACCAGCCATGCCACGACAAACGACGCCGCCATCACCCCCAGCACCATGAGCGCGTACATCTGCATGCGCTCGTACATCAGCCGCAGCGAAACCTTCACGTACAGCGTGCCCAGTCTGCGACCGTTCTCCGCGACGGGTTGCACTCCATGGACGTGCCCCGAAAAGAAGACCGTGCTCGCCGGCGTTGCGAACGTGAGTTTCTCCGGAACGTCGCCACCGACTTCTGAATACATCGCGAACAGCTCCCCGCGTTCGTCGTACAGCGATGCCGCCACGATCTGCGGCTCCGCCCGCAAAGCCTCCAGCAGTTGCTGCGCACCGGGCCGGTCGGCAAAGGCGATCGCCGCCGTGCTGTTCTCCGCCGTCAGCCTCGCCACGGTCGTCACCAATTGCACCGCATTCCGGCGATAGCCGATATACTCAACCGTCAGAAAAACTCCGCACGCCACCAGAAGCGCAAGCATGCTGGTGATCAGCATCGCGAGGCGCAGTTTTCGTTCGATCGGTACGTCGTCCAGCCAGCTCATGAAGACGGCTCTCCGATCACGCGGGCCACCTTGAGCAGCTTCGAGCTGACCGTGAGCCCCGCCGCCCGCGCAGCCCCGGCGTTCACGTCGACCTTCAACCGTTTGTCCTCCGTGCGAAATCCGATCGCGCCACCCAGTTCCACGAAGTCGGGGAAATCTGCCACCGTCAGCATCGGCGCATGACGCCATCGATCCAAAATCTCCTGCACCCGCCTCCGCTCCGACGCGCTCACGAATAAAATGTGGCAGCCTCCCGCCTCGTCGACCCGTGAGATCCGGCGCAACACGATCGGACGGCTCCTCAACCGCTCCCCCGCCACGACGTCGTCCAGCACGCGGCCAAATGGATCATGTCCCAGAATCCCCACTACGAACGGCGCCTCCGGCCCCGCGAATGCCGACTCAGGCCACTCGACGAACGAAGCGAAGTTATAGAGAAAAACCGCCTTGAGGTCGTACTCGCGCGAGAGCTGCCCCCTCGCCCCGCCCGCGGAGAGAAACCAGCCGGCCGCCAAGACCAGCAATGTTGAAACGTAACGGCGCGGGAAACTCATATTCAGTGACCGCGCGTGCTGGAGCGAACGGCCGGTTTGCCATCGTTCGCTGCGGGCTCGCGAAGCTCCACGCGACACCGAAGAGGGCCGGTCGTAGATCGCCACCGTCCATCTGCCGCTCCACTCCGTCCGAAATTATTTTTCACGTTTAAACGACGCACCGCTGCAACCAAGAGAGGACGAAGAACGCAGGCAAAATACCTGCTGAGAGCGACATTAAAACCCGCCGAAATGCGCTGCATTTTGCCCTCATAAATACCCGGCCCGGCGCCTGCTTATGCCTGCCGCCAGCCCACGTATTCAAATTCAAGGTTCACACTGCTTCATCACCTGATAGCATTCGTGGGCATGACCAAACCAGCTACCACGACTTCACGTCAGATCCCCACCATGAAGACCCGTCGCGACATCGTTGAGAATTGGCTGCCCCGCTACACCGGCGTGCCGCTCGATCAGTTTGGCGACCACATCCTGCTCACAAATTTTCAGCACTACGTGAAGCTCTTCGCCAAGTGGCACCGCGTGCCCGTCCGCGGCAAAGACAAGCCCATGCCCAGCGCCACCAAGGGCCGCATCACCATCATCAACTTCGGCATGGGCAGCGCCACCGCAGCCACGGTGATGGACTTGCTCAGCGCGATTTCCCCGAAGGCCGTGCTCTTCCTCGGCAAGTGCGGCGGCATCAAACACCGCGCCGAACTCGGCGATCTCATCCTCCCCATCGCCGCCATCCGCGGCGAGGGTACGAGCAACGATTATTTCCCACCCGAGGTGCCGGCCCTTCCCGCCTTCGCGCTTCAAAAAGCCATCTCCACCTCCATCCGCGACTTCTCCCGCGACTACTGGACCGGCACCGTCTACACCACCAACCGCCGCGTCTGGGAACACGACGA
>CAMLSH010000132.1 GCA_946482625.1 uncultured Opitutaceae bacterium | reverse complement strand
GGCCAGCGATTTTCCGCGAGCAGCTGCCGCACCGCGAGCGGCCCGGCCGGCTCATCGCCATGAATTCCCGCCGACACATAAATCTTCCTCCGCGCCTCAGTTCCGCCGCGTCGCAAAGCCATCAAACTCACGCCCTCGCCAACGGGCATGCGTTCGATCGTCCAACCGTGCATCGTCGCGAGTGCGTCAATCTCCTCCAGCACCGCGCGCATATCCGCCCGCTCGCCAAAATACCCGCCACGATTTTTCCCGAGTCTCCGATGAAGCGTCATGGCACAAAGCATCACTCCGCTGCCGGCAGGAACGTGTGTCCGATCGTGTTCAACAATCCGCTGATCCGGCGGAAGGCGTTGATCATGTCGATGAACCGCGCGCTCTCTTCCAGCTGCTCCGCGTCCTTCACGTGATTGAGCCGCTGGTAATGCCGCTTCTGTGCTTCGATGCACCACTCTTTCAAGACATCGCCCTGCTTCAGAAAATCCTTCGCGAGTTCGCGGTCCCGCGTCGCCAGCACACTCGTCGCCGCGTCGAAACGCCGCATCAGGCGCTCGTAAAACTCGGTCAGATCCGCCTTGTCCTCCGCGCTCAAGGACAACGGCTGCTGCACTTGTTTCACGGCGGCGCCGCAGAGCGTTTTGTCCACAATATCGCCAACGCCTTCGAGCTGGCTCGCGAAGTTGAGCAGGCCGAATTGCAGCCGGCTTTCCTGCGGCGTCATCGGATCGGCGGGCAGCTGGCTCAGGTACTGTTTGATCGCCGTGTGCAACTCGTCCACCCGGTCGTCGTGCTTCTGCACGCTGCGCGCGAGTTCGAGGCTCGGCTTATTAAACGCCCGCCACGCGCCATCGAGCATCGACCGCACTTCGTCCGCGAGTAGCAAGGTCTCGCGCGTCGCGTTCGCCAGCGCGAACACCGGCACCGACAACGCCGATGGATCGAGATGCGTCGCCACGGGTCGCACCGCGGTTTCCTCGGCCCGCGTGGGCTTCAAGATTTTTTCCAGCCACCGGCTCAGTATCCCGCCGGCCACGACACCGATCGCCAGCGCCACCACGCTGAACGCCGTGTGCAAATTCGCCGCCTGCCGTGCGGTATCTCCCGGCGTTCCTTCGATGAAGCGCGCGAGCGCGGGCAAAAACGCCAGCGCCGCCGCGATGAGTAATCCCTTCACCGCCAGATTCGCCGCGGCAAGCACCCGCCCCGCGGCCGTGCCATAACCCGCCAGCAAACTCGTGAGTCCGATGCCCAGATTCGCCCCGAGCACCACCGGCACGAGCAACGCGAGCGACGCCTTGCCCGTCGCCGCAAACGCCAGCCCGAGGCCGATCACCGCCGTGGAACTTTGCGCGCTCAACGTGACGAGCGCCGCAAATATCACCAGCAACACCGGGTGATTTTGCAGCAGTTCCAGCACCGTCACGAACTCCGGATCGGCCGACAGCTCGTGCGCCGCCGCACTGATGATCGTCATCGCCAGAAAAATCAGCCCGAGCCCCAGCAGCGATTGTCCCGCGCCTCGAATTGTCTCCGATCGGAAAAATTGGAATCCGATCAAGCCCACCACGAGAAACAGCGAATAATAATCGAACACCCGCAACGCGATCAGCTGCACCGTGACGGTGATCCCTGCGTTCGCCCCAAGGAGAAACGCCAGCGCGCCTTCGCGCGACAACTCGCCCGCCTTCACCAATTGCAACGTGAGCAATGTCTGTGCGGTCGATGATGGCGCCACCGTCCCGAACCCCGCTCCCGCGATTGCCGCCTGCCAGGGCCGCCGCGACATGTGTTTCAACCACGCGTGCAGTCCGAAGCCTAGCAGGCGCTCGAGCCCCTTCCGCAAAAAACGGATACCGAATAAAATCAGCGCAATACCGCCGGCGATGTTCAGGAGGACCATGGGAACGGTCTCCACTCAGCCACGACAATCCAGCGGCTGCAATCGCAAGTAAACGCACCGGGCCCGCGACCATCGCTAAACAGAGCCGCATACGGAGCGAGAAACAGAGCGGCGACATTCCTGTCGCCGTTCCACTACGCCGCTCAGCGGAACATCAGCACCGGGATCGTCACGGTGCGCACCGTCGTCGTCGTCGTGCTTCCCACGATCAGATGGCGGATGCGCGAATGGCCGTAAGCGCCCATGACGAGCAACTGGATATTCCTCCGCTTCACCTCGTCGGCGATCACCGTCTCAACTTCGCCGGGCAACAATTCCGCCGTCGCTTCATAACCCGCCGCGGCGAGTTTTGCCCGCGCCGTCTCGAGTTCTGCCGCGAGTTGCGGGCGGTCCGAACCGACCGCCAACAGATGAGCCGGCAGTCCTTTCAGCAACGGACTCTCCGCAAGATAAGCCACCGCCTTCTTCGCGCTCGGCCCGCCATCAAAAGCGATCATGAACCGTTCGATCGGCGTAAACCCGCGCGACGCCACCAACACCGGGCGATGGCAGCTGCGGATGATGCGCTCCAGATTGCTCCCGAGGTGTCCCTTTGCGAAATCCGCATTCTCGCCGCGCTTCCCGATCACGAGCAGCTCTGCGTCTCGCTCAAAATGTTCAACGGAGTCCACCAGCGATCCGTGTCGCTGCTCGATCGCCGCCGACTCGATGCCCGCGGCCTTGAGATGCCGTTGCGCGCCCGCGAGGATTTCGCGCCCGCGCGACAACGCCACACGCCCCTGCGTCTCAGCAAGCGTGACCAGCTCCGCCAGCAACTCCGCCGACGCGTTCATGCCGATCGATCCCGACATATCCGGCGCCATCGGAGCATCCGCCGGCTCCAGCATGTGTAAGACGTGGACGGACGCGCCCAGTCGCCGCGCGGCCCAGGCGGTATGATCGTAAACACTGGCGGCGTAGAGCAGAGAACCATCGGTACAGGCAAGAATGGTGAGCATAGCGGGAGGAGTTCAGGTTGGATTTTCAGTGGCCGGCGACTTGGTCCATCGCGCCGGGTTTGTCGTGAATCGCCAGGCGATCCACGATCGTTTTGCTCGCCTCGTTGAGGCCAACGACTTCGACCGAGGCGCCTTCACGACGGTATTTCAGGACCACCTTGTCGAGCGCGTTGATCGCAGTGAGATCCCAAAAGTGCGCATGCGATACGTCAATGCGTACCTTCATCAACGCCTCACGAAAATCGAACGCGTCCGTGAATCCGTTCGCCGACACGAAGAAGAGCTGACCGCGCACGCGATACGTGCGCTCCGTGCCGTCGGCCGAAAGCTCCGAGGTGATGTCCAGCAGCTGCGAAACCCGACGCGCGAAAAACAACGCGCTCAACAGCACGCCCACACCGACACCCAGCGCCAGATTGTGTGTGCCCACGACGACCGCCACCGTCGCCGCCATCACGATCGTCGCGGATTTCGGATACACGCGGATGTTTTTAAACCACGCCCAGTTGAACGTGCCGATCGACACCATGATCATCACTGCCACGAGCGCCGCCATCGGGATCTGTTTCACCCAGTCGCCGAGCAGCACGATCAGAATCAGCAAAAACACTCCCGCACAAAACGTGGAGAGCCGCCCGCGCCCGCCGGATTTCACGTTGATCACCGACTGCCCGATCATCGCGCAGCCCGCCATGCCGCCAAAAAACCCCGACACGATGTTCGCCACGCCCTGCCCCGAACACTCGCGGTTTTTGTCGCTGTCGGTGTCCGTGAAATCGTCCACGATCGTCGCCGTCATCAACGACTCCAGCAGACCCACCACGGCGAGCGGCACCGAGTACGGCAGGATGATCCGCAACGTTTCCCAATTGAGCGGCACATCGGGAAAGAAAAACACCGGCAACGACGACGGCAGCACGCCCATGTCGCCCACTGTGCGCAGATCGAGACCGAGCACGATGGAGACGACCGTGAGCAGGACGATGCACACCAGCGGCGAGGGAACCGCCTTCGTCAGCAACGGCAGCAGGTAAATGATGCCTAGCCCTGCCGCGACCATCCCGTACATCAGCACGCCTTGCCCGCCAAACTCCGGCAGCTGCGCCATAAAAATCAGGATCGCCAGCGCATTGACGAAACCCACCACCACCGACCGCGACACGAACTTCATCAAGTTCCCCAGCTTCAACGCTCCCGCCGCGATCTGCAGCCCGCCCGTGAGCAAAGTCGCCGCGAGCAGATACTGCAGGCCGTGCTCCTTCACGAGATTCACCATCAAGAGCGCCATCGCGCCCGTCGCCGCCGAGATCATACCCGGCCGGCCGCCGACAAACGCGATCGTCACCGCAATGCAGAACGACGCGTAAAGCCCCACCTGCGGATCGACGCCCGCGATGATGGAAAACGCGATCGCCTCAGGAATAAGCGCGAGCGCCACCACGGCGCCTGCGACGATATCGCGCCGCGGATTGGCGAACCATTGTTGGAAATATGTCTGTTGATTCATGTGTTTAAAAATGGAGACGACGGCTGACAGTATCCGAAAAATCGCGTCGTCAGTGTACGCGTTGAAAACCCTGCTTTTTGCCCAACGCGATGCGGCACGACCGCCTTCGCAAAAAACCCGGCGCGCGTGTGCAACCGGAGAGGCGACGAACAGTCGCCCGACGAAAAATCGTCAGAGAATCACGGTGGCGTAAGCGGCAAACGGGACATGCGAGCGCGCGACCCTTTGACTTTCACCGCTCACCGCAACCCAAAGTTTTGTCCGGCCAGAAAAATGCTACACCGGGCTCGCTTCGCCCTCACCGCTTGCGGCGGGAATAAACTCACCGCTCGCAACTCCCATCTCCAATCCGTCGCAGTCCACCGGCACGTCTGCGCCGCTCTTTTCCCGGCCGTTAACACATCTCCTCCCATGCGCACGCTCTTGAAATCGTTTCTATTCATCACCGCTCTCCTCGGTTCCTCCTTCGCCGCCGAAGAAGGCCGTCCGCTTGCGGTCGGCGCGGCGATCCCCGACGCCACGGTCCGCACTGAAAAAGACGCGCCGCTCAAACTGAAAGCCGCGATCACCCGCCCGACCGTCCTCATTTTCTACCGCGGCGGTTGGTGTCCGTATTGCAACCGCCACCTCTCGGCGCTCGTCGAAATCGAGGGCGATCTTCTCGCCGCGGGCTTTCAACTCATCGCGCTCAGCCCGGATCTGCCCGCCAAACTCCGCGAAAAACCCGCGCAACAGAAACTCAACTACACACTGCTTTCCGACAGCGCCATGGAGGCCGCGCGCGGCTTCGGCATCGCCTTTCAAGTCGATGACGAACTCGTCGCGAAATACAAAAACAGCTACAAGATCGACCTCGAGGCCAGCTCCGGCGCCACCCACCACCTGCTGCCGCATCCGGCCGTTTTCATCGTCGATGCCAGCGGGATCATCCGCTTCGCGCATGTGAACACCGACTACAAAACCCGTCTCGAACCCGAGAAAATTCTCGCCGCCGCCCGCACGCTCGCGCCGGTGAAATAAGCCGGCGCGACGCCGGATCGTCCCACACGAAACGCCCTTGTCGGCCCGCGCGGTCTCGCCTCTGCTACCGGGCATGACGTACCGACTGCCTCGCCTCCTTCTCACCGCGGCCGCGCTCGTTCTCGCGCTGCCCGCCGTTTCATCCGCCCAGCCCGCGCCGCTCGCTTCGCTGCAACCCCAGGCGGATAAATTTAAAGTCGTTCTCACGCCGCCGTCCTACGAGCGCACGTCCGACGAACTCCGCACCACCGCCGACGCCGTCATCAAGGACGCCGAGGCCGCCCTCGACAAACTCGCGAAACAAGATCCCACCAAAGCCACCTTCGACAGCACCCTCGCCGATCTCGACCGCATCGTCGCCCGCGTGCGCAACGCCGCCAACCGCATCGGCCTCATCCAAGAGACTCATCCCGAAAAACCCGTGCGCGACACCGCCAGCGAGATGTCGGTGAAAATCTCCTCCTGGGCCATCACCCTCGACTACCGCGAAGACCTGTACCGCGCGATCAAAGCCTATGCCGACACGAAGCCCGAGCTCACCGGCGAGGATAAACTCCTCTTCGACGAAATCCTCCGCGACTACCGCCGCGCCGGCCTCGAACTCCCCGCCGACAAACGCGCGGACGTCGAACGTATCCGCAAAGAACTCACGCAGCTCACCACCGACTACTCCAACAACGTCAACCAGGCCCGCGCCCCGCTCGATCTGACTGCGGAGGAACTCGCCGGCGTCCCCGAAAGTTTCCTCGAAAGCCCCGGCGTGAAACAGCCCGACGGCCGCTACCGCGTGATGATGAACATCACCTGGCACTGGCAGGCCGTGATCGAAAACGCGAAGAGCGAGGACATCCGCCGCCGCGCCTACTACGCGCGCCACACGCTCGCCAAAGACGTCAACGCCGCCCTGCTCGCCAAGATCGTCGCTCTCCGCGCCGAGCTCGCGCTCAAGCTCGGCTACCCCACGTGGGCCGATTACCAAACCGAGCTGCGCATGACGAAAAACGCCGCTACCGCGCTCCAGTTCGAAGAAGAACTCGTCGCCGGTTTGCAGAAAAAGTTCACCGCCGAAGTCGCCACCCTCCGCGAACTCAAAGCCGCCGACACCGGCAAGCCCGACGCAACCCTCGAACCGTGGGACGTCAGCTTCTACACCGAGAAACTCAAGAAGGAGCGTTACTCCGTGGATACCGAACAGCTCCGCGCATTCTTCCCGTATCAGGCCACGCTTGAGGGCATGTTCCGCATCTATGAAAAGATCTTCAGCCTAACGTTTACCGAAGTCGCACCGCCCCAAGTCTGGGCCGATGGAGTGAAACTCTTCGCCGTCGCCGACAAAACCACCGGCGAACCGCTGGGCCTTTTCTACCTCGATATGTTTCCGCGCGACGGGAAGTACAACCACTTCGCCTGCTTCACCATCGCCGAGGGCACGCGCCACGTCGACGGCCGTTTCGAACTCCCCATCGCCTCGCTCGTCTGCAATTTCCCGCCACCCTCCGCCGACAAACCCTCGCTGCTCCAGCACGATGACGTCGAGACGCTCTTCCACGAATTCGGCCACGTCATGCACCTCATGCTGGGCCGCTCGAAACACGGCCGTCACTACGCGTTTGGCGTGCCGCAGGACTTCGTCGAAGCGCCTTCGCAGATGCTGGAGAACTGGGTGTGGGACAAAACCGTTCTCGACACGTTCGCCGCCGACTACCGCGACCCGTCGAAGAAAGTCCCCGCCGAAGTCATTGACGCGCTCAAGAGTGCCCGTACCGCGACGTCCGGCATGTTCTATCGCCGTCAGCTCTCCTTCGGCCTGCTCGATCTCACGCTTCATACGCAGACAAAGCCAAATTCCGACCTCGACGTCATCGCGCTCAGCAACTCCGTGCTCGCCCGCGTATCCGTCGCCCCACCACCCGACACGTCCTTCGCCACATACTTTGGCCACCTCATGGGTTACGACGCTGCCTACTACGGCTACCTCTGGTCGCTCTCCATTGCGCAAGACATGGTCAGCGTCTTCGAAGCCTCGCCCGATAAATTCCTCGACGAAAAAATCGGCCGCCGCCTCCGCGACGAAGTCTACGGCGCCGGCGCCTCCCGCGACGTGACCGAATCCGTCGAAAAGTTTCTCGGCCGCAAACAGTCGACCAAACCCTTCCTGAAGTTCCTCGGCGTGGAGTAATGACTACGCCAGTGACGAGCGCGGGCCTCCCGTGTAGCCGCGTCCCTCAGGACGTGGCCTCCGCGGCGGGCCGCGCAACTCGTGCCACGGCGTTCGTCTCTTCAACTCTTCGGATTCAAATCGTCGTCCACTGTCACCTGATAGACACCGTCGTGTTCGGACGAGATCAGTTCGTCCACCTGCGCTGCATTCAAAGTGATGAGCCGATGGTGCGCCGGCGACTCGAACATCTGCGGATAATCCAGCTCCACCTTGACGGTAGCCGCCGCCCCGTCGTTCGACTCATACACTTGGATAGTCCCTCGTAGCGCCGTCGGCGGATTGCGCCGGTCGCGGGATGATTTCACCAGCACGATGGCGCGCGAAAGCGCACGCAAATCCGCCGCGCGTTGAGGTGTGGAGGGCTGAATCAGCGAAGTTGTTTTCATAGCGCCAAACTACTCCACCCACGCTCCAGTCACCATCGGAGGAGCTACCGTTGCCCGCACCCGGGACTGAAACCATTTGAGCCACTACGGCGGAACTACGCAAAGCCGTTGCCTCACGCAGATCGTCGCGACAAAAAAGTCCCCATCCGATGATTCCTCCCTCCGCACGCCAGCCAGCCAGCCATCGCGCAGACGTATGAGCCGCGAAACTTGCTACCGATGCTTCTGGCCGAAGTCGCTTTGCTGGTGCCCATCGATCCAGCCGATGGCCACGCGCACCAAGTTCGTGTTCCTGATGCACCCGAAGGAGTTCAAACGCGAAAAAGCCGCCACCGGTCGCCTCACCCATCTCTGCCTCAGCGACAGCGTGATCTACATGGGCGTCGGCTTCGACGAACACCCACAAGTCCAGGCCCTCATCGCCGATCCTAAAAATTATCCCGTGCTCCTCTACCCCGGTCCGGAAGCGCGCAATCTTTCCCAAGGCGATCTCGCCCGCGATGAACTCGGCGACCGCCGCCTCGTTGTCTTCCTGCTCGATTCCACCTGGAACGGCGCGCGCAAGATGCTCAACGCCAGCCCGAGTCTGAAACGCCTTCCGCGAATCATGTTCACCGCCGCCGCGCCAAGTCGCTACGTGATCAAACAACAACCGCAGGAAGGCTGTCTCTCAACGCTCGAAGCCACGCACGAACTGCTCGTCGCCCTCGAACGCAGCGGCCTCGATAGTTATCCGTTGCCTGAGCAACTGCTGGGACTTTTCCAGCGTATGCAGGACTTCCAGATCAAGTGCGCTTCCGATCCCAATCGCACCGGGTATCGACGTCGCGCCTACAGCGATCCGTCCACACGCCGTCCGTTGGCCGAGAGGAAGCGTACGCTTTTCCGTCTCCCGCCCGGAGCGTAATCC
>CAMLSH010000131.1 GCA_946482625.1 uncultured Opitutaceae bacterium | reverse complement strand
GCAAGCAGCGAGCGCCAGAAGACGCTCGAAGAATTCTCCTACCTTCAAAAAAATATCGACTGGTTCAAAACCAAGCAGGACCAGAAAGAAATCTCCATCAATCTGGAGGAACGCCGCCAGCAACGCGAAGCCGACACCGCTTTCCGCAAGCTCATGCGCGCAGAAAAGACCCGCCTCTCCCAAGGCGAATACGCCTCGCGCGAATTCACCCTCGGGCCACCCAAACCACCCACGATCAAAGCCGAGCTCACCCCCGAACAAATCGCCGCCGGCGAAGAGACCGAGGAAGAGGCAAAGAAGCTCGATATCCATCTCCGCGAAGCGCTCCGCGTCATCAACGACGCCATCGAACTGGTCGGAAAATCCGGCCGCATGTTCACCGACGCCCCGCCCCTCACCGCCCAAGCCGTCAGGCGCAGCTGAGTTCCTCCCTGTAGCCGCGCCCCAAGGCGCGGATCTCCGAGGTGGAGCGGGCGCTCCGCGCACGCTGTGCGATCGCAAAGACCGTAAACCGTCTTGTCGCCCCGCCGTTCCCTCCTCCGCCTCGACGAAGACCTCGCGCGCCCTTCCGCTATCCACGCGTGCCCGCCTCCCGAATACCCGGCTAAACTCGCCCGGCCCACACCGCGCGCCCAGCCGCCCTTTTGAGTCTTCTGCGCCTTCTGTGGCCCAATTCTTCTCCGTCGCGCCCCCAGCCTCGTCCTCACCGCCACGCCAGCACGAACCGGTCGCGCCCGGTTAGATCCTGCCGCGATTCGCACCGTGCAAAACCCGCCGCCGCGCATGCCGCCATCAGCTCCGCGTGCTGCGCGATTCCCGTCTCCAGCGCCAGAATACCGCCGTCCGCAATAAACCGCATCGCGTCCGCAATGATCTTCTTCAAATCCGCCGCGCCGGCATCCGCCGCGATCAACGCGCTCGTCGGCTCGAACTCTCTCACCTCCGGCTCCGCCTCCGCGACCTCAGCCTCCGTCAGATAAGGCGGATTGCTCACAATCAGCCCGAAACGCTCCGCCGCCTCCTTCGGCTCCGGCACCGCCGAAAACCAGTCCGACGTCAAAAACGTCACCCGCTCGCTCAGCCCGAGAGCCGTCGCATTCTCCCTCGCCAACGCCAGCGCCTCCTCGTTCGCGTCCACCGCCGTCACCGCCGCGTCGGGAAACTCCTTCGCCAACGCCAATGCCAGCGCCCCCGTCCCCGTGCCCAGATCGAGGATACGCATCGCCGCGGAAACCGGCTCGCCCGTCCCGCGCAGCTCCTTCGCCGCCTTCACCGCAAATTCCACCAACAGCTCCGTCTCCGGGCGCGGGATCAGGGCACGCTTATCCGTCTTGAGCTTCAACCCGCTCCACTCCGTTTCTCCCATGATGTACTGCAACGGCTCCCGCTGCGCCCGCCGTCGCACTAGCGGACGAATCTTTTCCAACTCTGCCTCCGCCAGCAGCCGCTCGAATTGCAGATAAAGCTGCATCCGCTTCAGTCCAAGCGCGTGCCCGATCAACAGCTCCGCGTTCAACCGCGGACTCTCCACACCCTTCGAGGTGAAGAAGTCCGTCGTCTTCTTAATAATCTCTAAAACGCTCAGCATAACGCCTCCCCTCCCACTGAAGGAACAGCTTCACGCCGCGATTGCTCGGCGCTGCACACATTCATCGTCAGGGCCGTCATTCGTCGTCCTCCGCGCTGCCGCGCTTCCCCGAAAACCCAGCAAACTCGACGCCCGTGAGCGCCGCCAGCTTCTCTTCGAAATCCGCGCGTTGCAGCGCCTCGATGATCCCGTCGATCTTCCCCTCCATCACCTGCGGCAGACTGTAGAGCGTCAGCCCGATACGATGATCGGTGAGCCGGTTCTGCGGAAAATTATACGTGCGAATGCGCTCACTGCGCCCGCCCGAACCGATCTGGCTCTTTCGATGCGCCGCATACTTCGCATGCTCTTCGTCCTCCTTCAACTTCAACAACCGCGACCGCAGTACCGTCATCGCCTTCGCCTTGTTCTTCAGCTGCGAACGCTCGTCCGCGCACTGCACCATCAACCCCGACGGCTTGTGGAAAATCTGCACCGCCGAGTCCGTCGTATTCACTCCCTGGCCACCGGGTCCGCTCGCGCGACACACCATGATGTCGAGATCCTGCGGATCGATCTGCACATCCACTTCCTCCGCCTCCGGCAACACCGCCACCGTCACCGTTGAGGTGTGGATGCGCCCATTCGCCTCGGTCAGCGGCACACGCTGCACGCGCTGCACGCCGCTCTCGAATTTCAACTGCTTGTACACGTCCTGCCCCGTGATGAGGAAAATCACTTCCTTGAATCCATCGCGTTCCGACATGCTTGAGCTCATCGGCTGAATCTTCCATCCGCGCCCTTCGGCGTAGCGCGAATACATCCGGAAAAGCTCCGCCGCGAACAGACTCGCCTCTTCGCCGCCCGTGCCGGCACGGATTTCCATCACCGTGTTTCGCGAGTCGCTCGGCTCCGGCGGGATCATCCCGCGCAGCACGATTTCCTTCAGCTCATCGCGCCGCTTTTCCAGCTCGGGCAACTCGGCCGCCGCGAGTTCTCTCAAATCTGGATCGCTCGTCGGATCCTTGATCAACGCCTGCGCCTCCTCGATTTCCTTCAATGCTTTTTCGTGCGCGTGATAGTCCGCGACTAGTTGCTGCACCTTTTGCTGCTCGCGCGACACCTCTGCCGCTTTGCGCGGATTGTTGTAGAACGCCGGGTCCGCCATCTGCGCGCCGAGTTCGTCGAGACGCCGCTGGAAGGGGAAAATGTCGGGAAGCTTATCCATGTCGAAAACCGAAAGTGAGTGAACCTGACCTGAACCGAAACCGTGAGTGAATGCGTTATCCGAATCATCCGAAAAATCCGCGCAAGCCCGCCGGCCCATTTGCGAATTGCGCACGCCCGCACGCGCAGGCTTGCTTCAGCCTTAACAAAGGACGGCACCTAAAGGTGACGATCAACCATGGCTACGACGCTTTTCACTCAGAACATCATCGCCTGCATCTGGGACTTCGACAAGACCCTAATCCCGGAGTACATGCAGTCTCCACTCTTCCGGCGCTACGGCGTCAACGAGTCCAATTTCTGGGCCGAGACCAACGCCCTCGTGGAGCAGTACCGACGCCGCGGCTACCAACTCTCCGGCGAGATCGCCTACCTCAACCACCTGCTCACCTACGTCCTCGCCGGCGCCATGCCGAAGCTGAGCAACAAAATCCTTCGCGAGTGCGGCGCGGACATTAAATTTTATCCCGGTCTCCCTGAGTTTTTCGACCGTGCCAAAAAATTCGCCGCCGAGCGCGAGATCTACCGCAAGCACGAGATCCAGGTGGAGCACTACGTCGTCAGCACCGGCCTCGCCGAGATGATCCGCGGCAGCGCCATCGCGCGCTCCATCGACGGCATTTGGGGCTGCGAATTCATCGAGAATCCCTTCCAGCCCGGCTTCCTAAAACAAAAGGAACTCGAAATCTCCGCCGACTCCGTGATCGCCCAAATCGGCATGGTCATCGACAACACGACCAAGACCAAGGCGCTCTTCGAGATCAACAAAGGCACCAACAAAAACAGCGCGATCGACGTCAACGCCAACATCGCGCTCGAGGACCGCCGTATCCCTTTTCAGAATATGATCTACATCGCGGATGGCCCGAGCGATATCCCGAGCTTCTCCGTCGTAAAGAAAGGCGGCGGCAAAGCCTACGGCGTCTACAACCCCTCCCGCTCCGACGAATTCGCCCAAAACGACCGCCTCCGCCAGGTCGGCCGCATCGATCACTACGGCCCCGCCGACTACACAGAAGGCAGCAGCACGGCTCAATGGCTCAAGCTCCACATCCAAGCCATGTGCGATCGCATCGTCACCGACCGCGAAGCCGCCGTCGCCAGCCGCGTCTCCCGTCCGCCGCGACATCTGAACGCCACCCCCGAAGAAGAAGCCGCCGCGCGCGCCGCCAAAGCCCCGAAGCAATCATCCCTTTGGTCTGAGACAACTCCGTCGGTTGAAAAATCGTAAAGTGCCGAGGCCAAAAGATCGCGGGATGAGTAGCTCGCGGTTGCGCGAAACCGCAACTCTCCCTGCGGCTCCGCTCACCGATAAGCCACGGCTAAGCAAAATGCCCAGTGCTGGGCAAATACTGCTGTGGTTTTCCTCCATCGTCAGTTTCGCGTCTTTAGCATGCGGACTCGTCGCTCTTGGTATTCCGTTTCTTTACCGAGAGGGGCATGTCTCAGTTAAAGGCACGTACATGGCCGATTCGATGGAGGTGAGATACGGAGGCAAATCGGGTCCGTATGGAATCGTGCATGAAGATAGTCGCCAAGAATACCTGCTGGCAATTTTTGACTCCTTAGAACGTCAGGTTGCCACCGTTTCGTCGCTACGACTTCCTCAAGAAAATACTTCGGTGCTGTACCTGCCATTTAGGCCAGTGATCTACGTTTTCTCGGAGGACTTTAGCTACTCCAGTTATGCGTATTTTAGCTTGGGCGCATTTCTCGTCGCGATTTCCGTCTTTTGGTCGGGGCGTCGATCAGCGGCCAGCTACTCATCTCGGAAGGGCGCGTAAACGACCGGCGCCACCACCACCTCTCTGAAATTGTTGATCGCGAAGACTGGCGCCGCGCTTGCGGAAACACTCGGATATCCAACCGATCCGCAACAATCACCGCCCAACCTCACTTCGCCGGAGCCGCCAACACCGTCGCCGTGTTGCTCACTAGCGACGCAATCGCTCCCGCGTCCTCTGTCCGTCCGTTCGAGTGTAGCGTGATGTAAACCACGCCGAGCAGATTGTCCGCCGTCACCAGCGTCGAATCGGCCTGCGCGTTGTTGTAACCTTGCGCAACCCAGCCATCGGCCTTCGCTTCGATCAACCGGTGAGCCACCATCTCGCCGAAACGATTCCGGTAAGCGACCACCATGCCCGCTTTCAGCGCCGAGGCATCGATCGTCTTAACCAACAAGACCGAACCCTCGCCGAAAAAGGGAAGCATCGAGCGTCCTTCCACTTTCAATACGCTCAGGTCACCACGCTTGGCCGCGATGCGATGGGCGTCGGCGAGCGTCGTGTCGAACGATTCACCCGTCAGCGGACGCTCGGCAATCGCCGCCTCAGCCACCACCGCCGCGCCAAAAAGCACCGCGATAAGCAGGCTGCGGAGTGTAGCGGCGGACGTCATGCCGCGAACTCTACGCCCGATCTGCGGTTTTCGCTATTGAGTGAGTCCCCCAGTCTCCATGCGAGTTGAGCCTATATTCGCGCGGCACTTCTCCCGACCGTCTTTAAGGAATTCTCCTCATGCCCTGGGTATTTTCCCTGAGCATAGCCGGGCCAACTCACGCGACTCGCGCAAGATGCAGCTATATCGGCTCAGATCGTCACTTCCTGACGCGCTTTTTCCGCCAGCGCCGTGCTCAGGTAACGCTCACCGAAACTGCATCCCACTGTGACGATTACCTTGCCCGCAAACTCCGGCCGTTTCGCCACCTGCATCGCCGCCCACACATTCGCGCCGGTTGAAATGCCCCCGAGAATCCCGTCCTGCGTCGCCAGTTGACGCGCCGTCTCGAACGCATCGTCGTCCGTCACCGTGATGATCTCGTCGATGATCGCCGTGTTGCAGTTCTTCGGTATAAACCCCGCGCCGATCCCCTGGATCTTGTGACGCCCCGGCTTGCCGCCCGACAACACCGGGCTCGCCGTCGGCTCCACCGCAAATGTCTTCATCGCCCGCCGCGCTTTGATGACCTCCGAAACGCCCGTGATCGTCCCGCCCGTACCGACTCCGGCCACAAACGCGTCGATCTTCCCGCCCGTCGCCGCCCAAATCTCCTCGGCGGTCGTACGCCGATGAACCTCCGGATTCGCCGGATTCTCAAACTGCTGCGGCATGAATCCGCGGTCGCCATGCTGCGCCAGCAACTCCCCCGCGCGCCGGATCGCGCCCGGCATACCTTCCGCTCCCGGCGTGAGCACGATCTCCGCGCCGAGCATGCGCAACAACACGCGCCGCTCGACCGACATCGTTTCCGGCATCGTTAAAATCAATTTGTATCCGCGTGCCGAGCACACGAACGCGAGCGCGATCCCCGTGTTGCCCGACGTCGGCTCGATCACCACCGAATCCGCCTTCAACTTCCCATCCTTCTCCGCCGCCTCGATCATCGCCATACCGATGCGGTCCTTCACGCTGGCGAGCGGGTTGAAAAACTCCGCCTTCAACCACACCTCCGCGCCCAGCCCGGCTGCGATGCGGTTCAACCTGATCAGCGGCGTGTTTCCAATCGTTGCGATGATGTTCGGATAAGCGATGGCTGCCATAGTCCACTCACTCACACGCCACCCGCCCGCGCAGTCAAGACGCCCGGCATGGCCGTATCCGCAACATAAGCAAACTCACCGCACGCCGCTCGCCTCCTCACCGCCTGCGGTCCCTCGCGTAGGCCAGCGTGCTCGCACGCGCTCCGCATCGACTCCAAACACCCCGCCTGCTTCCCCCCGGCCGCTCAGTCCGCCGACTCTTCGTGATCCAGCGTGTCGGCGATACACGCCGCCAGCGCTAGCCCCGACAACGCCGCGCCTTCCACCCGCGCTCCGCCAAACGCATCGCCCGCCAACCCCAGCGCCAGCTCCGGCAGCCACACGCAACGCTCGGGCCAGATCGAAACCGCTTCGCTGTAACGCCAGCGATGCAACGTCGTCGAGAGCACCTTTCCGTCACCCAGCCACGCACGCGCTGCCGGCACCAGGAGCGCCGCGATCTCGTCCTCCGTGCGTCCATAGTTGGCCGCAGAAAACGCCGGATCAGCCAGCAACGTCACCGCTCCCAGTCCGTCCGGCGAAATACCTTTCTTCGCATTGTCCGCAACCCAGCGCAGCGGCCCCCTCTCCGGCGCGACGCCCTCCACCGGCACATCGCTCGCACCATCGAGCATCACCATCAACGCCAGACACGCGTGATACTCCACACGCGACAGCTCACCTGCGAGCGGCTCGTTCAACACCACCCCGCCTGCCGTGAGCAACGCCAGCGTCTGCGGTACCGGCGCCGTCGATACCAGCCGCTCCACCCGCATCAACCCTTGTCCTTCGATTGTGAGTTCCCAGCCATCCAGCACCCGCGCGGCCGCGGTCACCTTGTGCTCGCGTTTGATATCGAGATCTTCGCTCAACCGTTTCGCGATCGCCGTCATCCCCGGTCGCCCCGTCCAGCGTCCCTTCGTCTCGTCGCCTGGCCAGCGCGCCGCGATACCCCGCCCCGTCCAATCCTCCAGCAAGTCCGCCAGCGCCGCATCTCGCACCGTGAAAAACTGTGCCCCCTGATCGAATACAGCCGACCCCACCCGCTTCGTCGCCATGCGCCCGCCCACGCCACGGCTTTTCTCCAAAACGACCACACTCGCCCCGCGCTGTCGCAACACGCGCGCGGCCATCAAGCCAGCCATGCCTGCGCCGATGATCGCGATCGTCTTGTTCATTCGCTCACCATCAGCGCCCGAGCACGCGACGCAACGCATCCTCCAACTTTCCGTGGCGAAATTCGTAACGCGACTCCTCCAGCCGCTCAGGCGCCACGCGCGCACCCGCCAGCAACGCCTCGTCCGCCATTTTTCCCAACGCCGCCTTCAACGCCAGCGCCGGCACCGGCACGAGCGCAGGACGCTTGAGAACACGCGCGAGCGTCACCGCGAACTCTGCATTCGTCACCGCGCCTGGCGCCACCGCATTAATCGGCCCCGCGCAGCGTTGATCGAGCACCGCGTGATAAAACGCACCGACCAGATCATCGATACCGATCCAGCTCATCCACTGTCGCCCTGCCCCAAAACGTCCGCCCAGCCCCGCGAGAAAAATCGGCAACATCTTCGCCAGCGCGCCGCCCGCCGGCGTCAACACCACGCCCGTCCGCAACGCCACCGCGCGCAGCCCTAGCGCCTCCGCTTTCGCCGTTTCGTTTTCCCACGCCGTGCACACGTCCGCGAGAAATCCGCTGCCATGCTCGCTCTCTTCGCTCACGCGTTCGTCGCCGCGATCGCCATAGATGCCCACCGCCGACGCACTGATAAACGTAAACGGCCGGTGACGCATCTTCTCGATCGCCGTCACCAGCGTGCGCGTGCTGTTTACCCGACTCGCCAGAATCGCCTCGCGACGCGACGCCGTCCAACGTCCCTCCGCGAGATTTTCGCCCGCCAGATTGATAACGACCTCCACGCCGCGCATCTTCCCCGCGTCGAGCTCTCCCTTCGCTGGGTCCCAAAATAGTTCATCCGCCCCCGCCGGCGCACGCCGCACGAGACGCACCACCTCATGCCCTTGCGATTGCAGAAATGTCGCCAGCGCCCGACCGACAAGCCCTGACGCTCCCGCGATCAGAAATCGCATTCGCCGCACCGTCCCATATCGGAACATCAACTCCGTATCCCCGCGCGTCACCGCATGCCGGTAGTCAAATAGTCGCGACAGTCGTTCGCGCACCCTTCCGCCCGCCAGCGCCGCGCCGATGGCGCCGCCCGGAAGTTCATAGCGGATCGTGTCCGTCAGCGTGCACGCCGCCGCCCCGTCGGGCTCGACCGCGTGCAGATGCTCCCACGCTTTAAACGGCCCCTCGATCTGCACGTCGCGAAACTGCTTCCCGTCCTCGAAATCGCGATGCTCCACGAGCCAGCGCGACCAAAACGGCCCGATCTTCGTGCGAAGCTCCGCGCGCGCCCCATCGTGAATTCCCTCGTGCTTGAGCAGCTCCACCGTTTCCCACGGCGGCGTCAACCGGGCCAGCGCCCCGGGCCGCGCATGCCACGCGAAGACCTCATGCGCAGGCCGGCTGATGCGGATGGTTCGGGAAAACGTCTGAACACTCATGTCTGGAAACGCACGGCCATACGTGCCGCACCCGCCCCCCGCAACCCCGCTCTTCACTCCTCAATCGTTCTCGTTCTCTTACTC
>CAMLSH010000130.1 GCA_946482625.1 uncultured Opitutaceae bacterium | reverse complement strand
TCTTCGACGTTTTCGAGGACGAAGGTTTTATCGGCCTGCTTGATCGCGACGTTGCGGAGGACGACGCCTTTGAGCGGGGATTCGGCGGGGGCGGAGCCGTCGAAAATGGTTCCAGCGCGCTCGACGGTGAAGTTTTCGAAAACAATGTCGCGATAGGTCGACGGATGGCCGCCGCCGAGGAGACCGGGGTAGTTGAGCTGGAACCAGAAGAGGGTGTCGAAGGACTCGACGGTCATGTTGCGGACGCGGATGTGTTCGACGACGCCGCCGCGGTCGAGGTTGGCCTTGAAGCGGATCGCGGAGAGGCCCTTCCGGAGGATGTTGTTATCGAAGAAAACGTGGCGGACATCGCCGGACATCTCGCTGCCGAGGGCGATGCCGTCTTCGCCACCCATGTCGTTATTGCGGACGACGACATACTCACTGGGTTTGCCGACCTCGCGGCCATCGCGGTCGCGTCCGGATTTGACGACGACGGAATCGTCGCCCGTGCGGAAGTGGCAGTTTTCGATGAGGACGAAACGTGAGGAATCGACGTCCACGCCGTCGTTGTTGTGCTGATGGCTGTCGACCTTGATGCCGCGGATGGTGGCGTGGTCGGTGTAGACGAGATGGTTTACCCAGAACGGCGAGTTGAGGAGCGTGTAGTCGGCGAGGAGGACGCGCTCGGCGCGGAAGAACTGGATGAGCGGAGGACGGAGATAGGAACCTTCGGCGAAGATGCGTTTGGTGGCGGGGGTGCCGTCGACGCCCATCTTGCGCAGCTTGTTCATATCGGCCGACTGGGTTTCGCCGATCCAGGTGTTGAATACGCTCTGCTTGTTACCATCGATCGTGCCCTTGCCAGTGATGGCAACGTCATGGACCTCGAAAGCGTAGATGAGCGGCGAGTAGCTGTAGAGCTCGGTGCCTTCCCATCGCGTGAGGACGGCGGGAAGATAGTCCTTGGGCTCGGGTCCGAAGAGCAGCGTGGCGCCCTCGGCGACGTGGAAATCGATTTTGCTCTTCAGGTGGATGGGGCCGTTGCTGAGCCAGGTGCCTGCGGGAATGATCACGCGGCCGCC
Source organism: uncultured Opitutaceae bacterium (assembly GCA_946482625.1). Next base: position 7,915 of record CAMLSH010000130.1, on the reverse strand, counting down.
GCCTTCGGAGGACGCCTTGGCGATGGCGCCGAGGATCGCGGGGCGAGAGTCGTGAGAGAGGCCGTCTTTGGCGCCGAAGTCAGTGATGAGGAAATCGCGCTTGGGGATTTGCGGGAGCTGGATTTTTTGGACGATCTCATCGGCCATCGCCCAGTCGCCGGTCGGGCTGGTGATCGTGGTGGCGGCCGATGCGACCGCCGTGGTGAATGCGGCGATCGCGACGAGCGAGAGACTGAGCAGGCGAAGCGGGGAAGTGGGGCGTGTTTTCATGAAGAGAGCAGGGATTAAAACGTGGCTCGTCCGTAGGCATTTGGACGCGTTCGTCAAAGACGGTCGCACTGGGCCGGTCCGAAAAGAGTCGGTGCCAGTGAGCGACCTCCGGCGCGCAGCGACGCGCTTAATCTCGCTTTGTGCGAGGTTTATGAGGCAAATACGGGCACGTTGTCGGGGAAACGAACATTCCGGCAGCGAGATAACTTAACGAAAGCATCCCCACCATGGGCGACAGATCTCCGAAATCCGTACAGAAACAAGCCTCGCAAAAGCAGTCGAAGAACGACGGTGCGAACCAGAAAAAGCAGGCACTCATCACCGCGCAGCAGGCAACCAAGGCGAAAGCTGCGGCGGCCAAGAAGAAATAACCACGGCGCGCAGACCCGGCCCGGCTACCGACCCGGGCAGCCCCGGTTTCCCCGGCGCTGCACCGGCTTTTCGGATACGGAGCATCCGTAACCCTTTTCCCCTCCCGCTTAGCATCAACTCCGACAAACCCAATCATCATGGCTAAAACACAAAACTCCCAGAAACAGACCAAGAAGCAGCCGTTGAAAACACCGGCTGAAAAGAAAGCCGCTAAACGCGAAAAGAAGAACGCTCGCTAAACGACGTCTCCTCCAGCGGCGCAAAAGCAGTGTCGGGCCCACATCGCCTGACGCTGCTTTTTTCGTGTAGCGCCGAAACGTGTGGGCGCGGGCGCGCACACACACTCTCTCTCGCTCGGGCTCCATCTCGTTTTGTCTCCTCCGTTTTCCCCTTTTCATCTTCCGCGTCGGTCGTTTTTGCCTGCGATTCCCCGTTACCATGCCCCTCATCGATTCCCTTTTTTCCGTCGGTGCGATCCGCAAGGCCATCTGGCGGTTTTGGTATCCGTTTCTCACCCGTAGGCTCCGGGGCGAAGAGGTTTTATTCCTCAACTACGCCTTCGAGACGGAGCCCGCCATGGGCATTCCCCTCGTCGCGGATGACGAGCCGCATCGTACGTGCGTTCAACTTTACCACCACGTCGCGACCCAGGTGGAGCTCGGGGGCCGGAGCGTCCTTGAGGTGAGCTGTGGACATGGCGGCGGCGCATCTTATCTCGCGCGTACGTTGCGGCCGGCGCGCTACACCGGCCTCGACTTGAACCGGGAAGGGATTGGTTTTTGCCAGAAACGGCACCGCGTGGACGGCCTCAGTTTCATCCAGGGCGACGCGGAAAATCTTCCGTTCGCAGACGGCGCCTTCGACGTGGTGATCAACGTGGAGGCGTCGCATTGTTATCCGGATTTCCCCCGCTTCCTTGCCGAGGTCGCGCGCGTACTGCGGCCGGGCGGGCATTTTCTTTACGCGGATTTTCGTTTTGGCGAGGGACCTGCCGGCGGAGATTTTTCGCGCTGGGATCACGCGCTGGCGTCGGCTCCGCTGCGGATGGTTCAGTCGCGATCGATCAATGAGGAGGTGCGCCGCGGCATGGATCTGAATGGCGCGAACTCAGAGCGGCTGATCGCACGGCACCTTCCGAAATTTTTGCACAGCCTCGGCCGCGATTTCGCGGGAGTTCCGGGGTCGCGGGTTTACAACGCGCTCGTGCGGGGCGAGTTTTCGTATCGGTCGTACTGCTTCGAGAAAGCGTAATGCCGCTCCTGCAGCTGGCGCCGGATGTCCGGACGGTTGCCGCGGAGATCTTGATGAGAGTGCCCTTGTGTTGGGGACTCCGCGACGCGAACCTGACGGATGGAAAACAAAACCGCCTCCTGGCAGAAACGCTTTGGCCTCACGACGTGTGCTGCCGCCGCCATCGAATCGGCGATTCCGAACGACGTGCAGGGCGTGGCCGTGATTTATGAGAAAACCGCGGCGGGAGAAAAAGTCTTTCTGGTGATTGAGTCGCGCGCGAGCGGACTTCGGAGCCAGTGTATGCGGCGCCTGCAAACCGCCAAACTGCCACCGGTCGAGTTGCTGACGGTTGCGTACAAGGGTGAACCATTGTCTGGCCCTGCGCCGGAGGTGGTCGAAGCCTCGTGTCGTCAGCAGGTGATTCTCGCGAGCGAACTTCGCCGTGAGCTTCGCCCGGCGATGCGATGAATCGCCTCGGGAGGTCGCGTCGCGGTTTTTAAACTACACGGGCCGGTGCGGAGCCGAGCGTGCGCCGGCAGAGCGTTTCGCCGCGGTTAAACTCCCGGCAGGTCTGTGGCCGCGCATCGTAGATCGTGCAGAACTTGGTGACGGGGTCCAAGGCGACGCAGGCACCGTCGCCCTGTTGATCCATGCAGCGCGCGCCGTCGTGAAAAGCAACCAGCGCGTCGGGGACGATATCCGTCTCTCTCAGTTCAACGACGAGATGGCAGCAACGGCCGCATCCGGCGCAGGGAGGAAGATCGGTGTGAAGGTCGATGGGGGCGGAGCAGGACGGCTAGCCGGGCGCTTAGCGATCTTCTTGTCGCAGACAGGGCGCGCGCTAGGGTCGAAGATCAAGGCAACGGCGCTTCACATCTTTTCAGATCCCGCTGGCGGCCCGCTCGTGAGCGCTCGCGGCGGGCACATCGGGTTACTTCTTCTTATGCTTTTTCGCCGGCGGCGTGCCGGAGGTGGTGATGAACTTGGACTGAGTATTCTGCTTTTGTTGAAAGCGCTTGCTCGCTTTGAGGTCTTTGACGGTCGGCAGATATTTGGCACCCATGAGCGCAAGGCCGTCGATAATTTGGGGAGCGGGCAATCAGAATCTCGCCGCGGACCGGCTGTCGGCGCGGGTTGATCGTCGTCGTTGTTCACACATTCCTTCGTTCCCGAAGCGAGCGGATGTCCGGAATCGAGGCGCCTGTTCGTTGGAGATGCGAACAACGCTATTTCCCTCCTATTAACGCTTATGAAGACAAACGACCATTCCTCTCCTGCGGCATCGAAGTCAGCCGTTCCAGTGCCGACGGATCGCGATCTGATGCTCACCCGCGTGATCGATGCACCGCGTGAAAAAGTCTATCAGGCCTGGACCGATCCCGAGTTGCTCAAGCAGTGGTTCGCGCCGCTGCCCTACACGACGCCGGTGGCCGAACTCGACGTCCGTGCCGGCGGCTCGAGCTTGATCGTGATGCGCGGACCCGACGGCGTGGATATGCCCAATCCGGGCGTGTATCTGGAGGTCGTGCCGAACGAACGGCTCGTCGCGACCGATGCGTTCACGACCGCGTGGGAGCCGTCGGAAAAGCCATTCATGACGTTGATCCTGACGTTCGAAGACGCGGGGGAGGGAAAAACCAAATACACCGCGCTCGTGCGCCACTGGTCGGTCGAAGATCGCGTGGCCCACGAGAAAATGGGGTTTCACGAAGGTTGGGGCCAGTGCGCCGATCAACTCGTGACGCTGGTTACGAAGCGGTAATCGCCGAGCAACTCACCCCTGCTCACGGCTCAGGCCTTTTTCACGAAGCAGGCTTTGAGCGCCATCGCGATGCCGTCGATGCGGCAGTCGATCTCGTGATCGCCGTCGACGAGGCGGATGTTTTTCGCCTTGGTGCCGCCTTTGAGGACGCCTGAGCCGCTGCGCAATTTCAGGTCCTTGATGAGGATGACCGTGTCGCCGTCCGCGAGCGGCGTGCCGTGCGCGTCTTTCACCACGCGCGCCGTTTCGGCCGCTTCTTCCTTGGGCCATTCATGGCCGCAGGTCGCGCATTCCCAATGGTCGGAATGGCTGAGCACATCGTCGAGGGTGCAGGCAGGGCAGGTGGGTTTGGTCATGGAAAAGTGAACGAGTAAGACCCGCGACGAAGATGGACTACTGTTCTCTGACCGCTGCACGAACGGTGGCGGCTTCGACGCTGGAGCGAAAACCCTGAGCTTCGTCTATCGACCCGCGCAAGCGAGTAATCCCAATCCGAGCTCTGGAGCCGCCGCGAAATACCGCCCGGGCTTGGAGAGCCGCGCATCGCTGCGAGGCGACCCGTGCGCGCAGCGAGTTCAGTTTACGCATGAACGCGTCATTTTTGTTCACGCCGACGACTTCGTTGTTCAAGGCTCCCGGCCATGCTCGTCAGTACCGGACAGCTTGTTGCGCGTCTCAACGATCCTGCGTGGGTGATCTTCGATTGCCGGCACGATCTGGCCGATCACGGCAAGGGAGGGCGACTCTATCGCGAGAGCCATGTACCCGGCGCGCATTTCGCCGCGGTGGAGACCGATCTCTCCGGCGCCAAAAATGGGAGAAACGGGCGACACCCGCTGCCGTTGCCCGAGGCGTTCGCGGAATTTCTCGCCCGCCACGGAGTGAAGTCGCAGTCCACGATCGTCGCGTATGATGACGCCGGCGGACTCTACGCGGCGCGTTTGTGGTGGCTGGTGCGTTGGATTGGTCACGACAACGTGGTGCTCCTCGACGGCGGCTGGCCGAAGTGGATCGCCGAAGGTCGGGCGGTGACGGCCGTCGTGCCGCCACTCCCATCCGCGCCCGCGACGAGCGGTGCCGTGCGAGCGGATGCTGCGAGCGTGTGGAGCGCGGACGACGTGTTGCGTCAGTTGTCGGATGACTCTTTCGCGCTCATCGATGCGCGCGCCGCCGAGCGTTATCGGGGCGACGTCGAGCCGATGGACCCGGTGGCGGGCCACATCCCCGGTGCGCTGAATCGTTTCTTTAAGGCCAACCTCAACGCCGATCTGACGATGCGTCCGGCGGGCGAGCTTAAGCGGGAGTTTCAAGAACTCATCGGGCCGCGCGCGCCGGAGCGGGTGGGGCATCAATGCGGCTCGGGCATCACCGCCTGCGCGAATATTTTCGCGATGGAGTACGCCGGCCTGCCCGGCTCGAAGCTTTACGCGGGCTCGTGGAGTGAGTGGGTCGCTGATTCCTCGCGACCGGTGGTGAAAGGCGCGGGCTGACGATGGCGCGACCGGCAAAAAACGTATCCGAGAAACCGCCACGCACGGCGGCACAGCTCAAAGCGGCGGCTGCGGCGGCGGTTTCGGCCTTGCAGAGCAAGAGCAGTTCCCAGGTGCGCGCGGGCATGACGCGGTTTGGTCTTCCGCCTGACCACGCGCTCGGCGTGCCGATGAAACAAATTCAGGCGTTGGCGAAACGGCTCGGGCCGGATCACGCGCTCGCCGATCCGCTCTGGGACACGGGCGTGTACGAGGCCCGGCTGTTGGTTGCGTATTTGGGCGAACCGTTGCGTCTCACGGTCGAGCAGATGGATCGTTGGTGCGCGGATTTCGATAACTGGGCGGTCGTCGATACGCTGTGTTTCACGCTCTTCAACGAATCCCCCCATGCGTGGGGGCGGGTGGCGGCGTGGGTGAAGAGGGAAAACGAATTCGAGAAACGCGCCGGCTTTGTACTGATGGCCTGTTTGTCTGGTCCGCGAAGGAACGCGGACGACGCGGTTTTTCTCCGGTGGCTTCCCGTGATCGAGCGAGGCGCCTCGGATGAGCGCAACTTCGTGAAAAAAGGCGTGAGCTGGGCGCTGCGCATGATCGGCCGGCGTAACGCGGCTCTTCATGCGACGGCGTTGGCTGTGGCGCGGCGTCTGGCGGATTCCCCGGTGGCGTCCGCGCGCTGGGTCGGGAAAGACGCGCTTCGCGATCTCACGAAGCCGGCCGTGATCGAGCGGCTCGGGGCGGCAGGCACGAAGGCGCGGAAACGGTTGGACTAGCGCGGCGAGCGCTTGAAGCCCGTGGGAGCATGCAGGCGGTTGTGGGGCGCTTCGCCGCGCTTGATTGAAAAAGGCGCGAGCTTGTCGGGATTTCGGAGCGCGTAGATGGCGGCGATCCTGCCGCCTTCGGCACGTACGGTCAGCGCCGCAACCAGGTTTTCGTTTTCGAAGACGAGCAAGCCGGGGGCGCCGTTGAAGCAAACGCTTTCGAACGCGAGCGATGCGGCGGGGCGCGGCCGCCACACACGGACGAAAAACTTTCCAACGCTCTGCGCGCCGTGGAGCACGTCGCGGATTGCCTGCACTTTGCCGCCACCATCCGCATAGAGCTCCACGTCGTCGGCGAGCAGTTTCTGAAGCGATTCGATTTCGCCTGCGCGCGCGGCGTCGAGGAAGGCGTGGACCAGTTTCCGATGCTGGCCGGCCGTGGTTTCGAATCGCGGCCGCTCCGCTTTCAGATTCAGGCGGGCGCGCGACGCGAGCTTGCGGCAGGCGGCGCTGGTTTTGCCGAGGATCGTCGCGATCTCATCGAATCCATAGTCGAAGACCTCGTGCAACAGGAAGGCCGCGCGCTCCAGCGGGGAAAGTTTCTCCAAGGAAAGCATCAGAGCGACGGAGACCGTTTCGTCGATCTGAGTCTGATCGGCAGGGCTGAAGGCGGACTCGTCGATCAAGGGTTCAGGAAGCCAGGTGCCGACGTAGGTTTCGCGGCGGGAGCGAGCGGACTTCATGGCGTTGATCGCGAGGCGGCTGCACACCGTGACAAGCCACGCGCGGGGCTCGCGCACGGTGGAAAGATCGGCGTCACGCCATTTCAAGTACGTTTCCTGGACGACGTCCTGCGCGTCGGCGAGGGTGCCAAGCATGCGATACGCGAGGCCTTCGAGGACACGCCGGTGGGTTTCAAAGAGTGCGGTTTTTTCGTCCATGGAAACGTCAGTCGCTGCTATTGGACATCAAGAGGGCGAAGCGCCAGCCCTGCGCGGTTTTTCTGAAAACATGCGTGTATTTCTGGCGGGGAGGAAGTGCGCGAGAGGAGTCGTCGGCCTTGGTGAGTTCCTGGCGACCGACCTCGATCGCGAGATCGCCGGCGCGTTCGACGCGGAGGGGGAGTTTTCGCATCGTGCCGACTTTCACCGCGCGGTTGAGCCGCGATTGTGCTTCGAGGAAGTCCGCGCGTCCCGTGACGACATCATGGCCGGGGAACATCCAACAGATATCGTCCGCGCAGAGATTCGCGTACGCCTGGGCGTCACCGCGTTGGACGGCGTCGGCTTGACCCGCACGCAAGGCGTCGATCGCCGTGCGATCTTCGACGGTGAACGTTCCGATCCAGTGCGGTTCCGCGGGCGACACGGTACGTTCTCCGCTTACGACGCGGTCGATCTGGCGGCGGGCTCGGGCCAGCTGCTCGGCGCGGTTGGCGTCTTGTTGGGCGGTGCCTTCGACGGCGATGATATCGACTTGTTCGATACCGATGAAATTGAGCGCGGTTTTCAGGTAGGTGCCTTGGAAATCGTCTTCAGCTCCGGAGGGCCGCGTGCCTCCTCGCGTGGTGATCACACAGGCGCGTTTGCCGTTGAGAAGACCGCGATGGTTTCCCGCCGGCTGGTCGAAGGTGTGTCCGAAGCGGACGACGTGATCGATGTACGCCTTGAGCGTGGACGGCAGGTTGAAATTGTAGAGAGGACTCGCGATGAGGAGCTCGTCGGCGGTTTTTAGTTCTGCGATTAGGGTGTCGGAAAGCGCCGCGGCGTTGGCATTGCCGACAGAGGCGCCGTGAAATGCGGCGAGAGCGGCGTCGGTCAAATGAGGGACGGGATCGTCGGCGAGGTCGCGGATCCGCACCTGGCCGCTGGGATGCGCTTCGCACCAGCGGGCTTGGAAGTGATCGGCGAGGGCGCGCGAGTGGGAGCCGTTTTTGCGGATGCTCGAATCGATTCTCAAAAGTGTCTTCATAGGATGGAAGGGTTGTTCATCCTCTGAACAAGACAGCGCGGCGGAATGTGACATGCAGG
>CAMLSH010000129.1 GCA_946482625.1 uncultured Opitutaceae bacterium | reverse complement strand
CGATCTCAGCTTCGGGGCCAGATCGTCGCTCCGAGTTCTTTGATCCCAAGGCGCGGCCTAAACGCCGCGCCCGTATTTGAAACTTGGAGAGGAAAGTCCGGACACCATCGGGCAGGATTCCCGTCGAGAAACGTCGTCGCGCCGCTGCGACCGGTCGCAAGGCCATCGCGCGGATCGCTTCTGCTCAAGCCGGGGCGGCGCGGGCCATATCCCGCGTCGACGGATAGTGTCACAGAGAACAAGTAGCCTGTCGGTCGTCGCAAGGCGGCTGGCGGGTCATAGTGAAAAGGTGGGGTAAGAGCCCACCGCGCCACGAGTAATCGTGGTGGCAGGAAAAACCCAATCCGGTGCAAGGCAAAATAGGCGGCTGGGCGGCCCGTCCAACAGCCGCGGGTATGCCGCATTTCGCTTCGGCGAAAAGTTGCGCGAGCGACTAGAGAAATGACGATCACCGCGACGGCCGAAAGTTCGTCGCGCACACAGAATCCGGCTTACCGGCCTCGAAGCTGAGACCTTCCGCCGAAGGCGAAAGAGTGGCCGATGGGGTGTTGGCGGCGTTTGCTCCCAAGGCCGAGGTGGAGCGGGCGCTCCGCGCACGCTGGTTTGAATACTATGCGTGAAAGCGAAAAAAGGGAGGACAACGTGAGCGACGGCGAACAACGCGCTCAGCGTGCGCGTTCCACCCGGACAAGAAAAAGCCCGGCGCACGTTTGGGCGGGCCGGGCTGCAAGAGGGAGATGTTGGCGGTCTGGTTACCAGGTGGTTTCGGAGGCGGCGATCAACTCGCGCCAGCGATAGATGGTGAGGGCGCTGTCTCCGGAGTCCGCAGGAGTGCCGAAGGCGAACTGGCCGAGGGATTCGTCGTAGTGGAACTGGGCGTTGCCGCTAATGGTGATGTTATTGGCGACGACGGAACCCATGACGTCACCTCCTGAGGCGCCGCCGCCGGTGATCGTGACATTGGCATTGGGGGCGTAGATGACACCGCTGAGAGCGCCATTACCGGAGATTTTGATATCCTGAGTGGTGTTCGATGTACCGGTGCCCCAGATTTTAAATTTCGATGGTTGCTGAGTGTCAGCGACGTTCTCGCTGCTGCCGTTGGCCACGCCTTGACCGGAGATGTCGACGTCACGGCCGGCGTAGATTTCGAGGCTGGCGCCGGTCGCGATGGTGATCGCGCCGCTACCGCCGCCGACTTTGATATCGTAAGGGTATGGGGCGCTGATGACGACGTCTTGGGAAGTGACGGAGAGTGTCTTGTTGTTCAGCTGGATATTGCCGGTCTGGTAGTAGTATTTGCCATCTGCGGCGGGCAGGTCGCCGACGCGTGGCAGGCTGATGGAGTCGCTGATCGGGCCGAGCACATTGAAGATGACGGTGGGCGCGGTGACCTCGGGAAGGGTAGCCGTAAAATCCGTGGAGACGCGGTTGGGATCGATTTTGGTGCCGGCGGGGCTGTCATCGGCGAGGATGGATCCGTTGGGGCCGACATTGTTGGAGAGGTCGGTGTCCGTGTTGGTGGCGACGTGACCTTTGATGTCGGCGTTCTGGATAGTCAGTTGGTCGACGGCGACGTCGATGCTGCCGACGAAGCCTTCGTCGTTTTTCGTCGTGCTATCGTAGCGGTGGGTCATCACGCCCGTTTTGGCGGGGTCGGAATTCCAGCTATCGACGGTGGGATTGTTGCCATTGAACTTGATGGCGCGTTTGGCGACCAACCCGGGATGGGGCGGGCCCTGCTCGTTGGGGGTGCTACTGGAAGGAGCATCCAAGGTCACCTCCACCCACTTCGTAACCGCGGGCATGCCGTTGGGGAGGCTGAGGCGGGCCTGGGTTTTGATGGTCGGGCGGGCGGGGTAAGGGAGTGGGAGATTGCAGTTGGTGATCTGGACTTTGACGTAGGTCTCGGAGGAGGTGCCGACGGCGAAGGTGTTGGAGAACTCGCGCGTGGCCGTGTCTCCCACGACGGTCCAGCCGTCGCTGACGTAAGTGTAGAGGGGGTTCGCGCGCTTCTTGTTGATCGCGTACATGCCTTCTTCGAGACCGGTTTCGGCGAGGTTCATCGCGGCGCTGGAGTGATAGCTGCGATGGGAGGCGCGGAGGTTGAAATGGATAAGGCTGTGGTAACTCGCCAGCATGACGGCGAGGCCGATGGTGAGCAGCAGCGCCACGATGAGGGCGGAGCCTCGTTGGGAGTGGAGAGCGCGTTTCGGGGTTTTCATGGGAGCGGAGGTTCGGTGATTCACGTGACGCGCTTGTTGCGCAGGATAAAACGGGCGGAAATGACCTTTTGGGCGGTTTGGACGTTGGCGGTCTGCGTGCGGCGGGAGCTGACGCTGAGCTGAAGCTGTTTGGTGCTGTTGCTGATCGTGGCCCAAGAGGTGGTGGGCGTGGGGGACGTGTGGGTGGGGTCTCCGTTGATTTTATAGCCCATCAACGTGCAGTCATCGATCCCGGTGAGGAGGACGGTGGTGCGGCCGGGGGTGGTGCGGGAGAAGGTGCGGGCTGCCGCATCGTAGGTGTAGCTGACTGTAGTGGTAGTCGTGCTGGTGGCGTCGACGGGGAGGACCAAGGTGAGGCTGGTGGCGCTGGTCCAAGTAACGTCTTGGGCCATGCGGACGTCCTGGCCGAATTGATCGAGGCTCTTGCGGGACTCGTTCTCCATATCGGTGTACTGCTCCACGCGATAGCCGGACCGGGTGATCATAAGCGTGGTGCTTAAAATGCCGCCCATGACCACGACCGAGAGGGTCGAGGCGATCATGACTTCGGCGAGGGTGAAACCCCGGCGTGAAGAGCGTTTAGCGGCGTGAGAAATAGTAGTCATAGAGGCCGTTTTTCGCGTAGCGGGTGACGAAGGAGCGGGTCTGGACGATACCTCCGACATTGGTCCAGGTGACGTTGAGCGTGACATCGACGATGTCGGTGCGGCCGTCCGAGGGTAGTTGCACCGATTGCCGGAGGGTGAAACGGCTGGCGATGTCGGCGGCGGAAACGGGAACCAGGGCGTTGACCGGGATTTCCCGATCGCCGAAGAACCCCGTCGTCGCATCGGTGCTCGTGACGCTGTCCCAATTGTGGAGCCGCAGGCGCTCGATCTGGCTTTGCATGATCTGCGCGGCGAGGGTACTGCAGCGGGCGGAGTCGATGGCCTTGAAACCGCTCTGGAGGGTTGTAAGGCCGCCGCAAATACCGGCGATGAGAATGACGAACGCCATCATCACTTCGACGAGAGTGAAGGCGGCACGGCGGCTGCGACGTCGGGGGGAGCCGTCGCGGCGGGCTTTGGAAAATGCGTGGCTTTGCATGTGCCCATTCTAGCACCTGCAAGTGACTAGTGTTAGAGGACAGCAGGCCCACTCGGTGGGCCTAGCGGCTAGGCCTGTTTCGGCCTAGCGGTACGCACTTGGGCCTGGGTATAGAGAGCGGCGGCCTGGGCGCGGCTTTTGACTTTCAGCTTCTCGAAAACGCTTCCGAGGTAGTTCTTTACCGTGTTGTCAGAGAGGCCGAGTTTATCGCCGATTTCCTTGTTCGTCTTACCCTGAACAACCAGTTCGAGGACCCGTTTTTCCTGTGGCGAAAGGGTTGTAAATAAACGGCTGGGATCGGGCTGAGCATTGACGCGCACCAAATCGAGAACGCGGGCGGTGAGATCGGGGCTGATGATGGACTCGCCGGCAGCGACGCGGATGATGGCGGCGACGAGCCCAGCGGGGTCGATCTCCTTCATGAGGTAACCGTGCGCGCCGGCGGCGATCGCTTCGTAGATGTATTCGTTATCCATATACGACGTGAGCACGAGCACGCGGAGGCCGGGCTGGCGGCGGATGAGTTCGCGGCAGGCGGTGAAGCCGAAGCCGTCGGGCAGGCGGAGATCGAGGAGTACGATGTCCGGCTTGCAGGCGGCCGCGACGACGAGCGTCTCCTGGACCGAAGCGGCTTCGCCGACGACGACGATGGAGGGCTCGCCTTGGTGATGGTCGATCACGGAGCGGATGCCTTGACGGACGAGTTGGCTGTCGTCGACGAGCAGGAGGCGGATCTGGCGGGAGGGAACGGCTTTCATGGATACACGCTTTCCGAGCGGGGGTAGAGGACGCGGATGCGGGTGCCGCTTTGAGGCAGGGGCGTGATTTCGCAGGTCGCGCCTACGATGCTGACGCGTTCGGCGATGCTGGCCAGGCCGAGGCCCGCCGGGGTGTTTTCCGCGGCGGACGCGTGGCGGCCGTCATCGGTATGGGCGAGGATCACGTGGTCGGGGGAGCCGAGGAGACTGAGTTGGATGTGGGAGGCGCCGGAGTGGCGGACGCTGTTGAGGAGGGTCTCGCGGAGGAGTTGCAGCGCGTGGTGGCGGAGGTCTGGGGGAAGGGCGTGCGCGGCGGTTTCGTCGATATCGATATCGATCTGGATGGTACGGATCGCTCGGAGCGCGTCGGCGAGCTGCGAAACGGCTTCGGAGAAAGTCTTTCCGTCCAACGACTCGGGTTCGAGGCCCACGATAAACGCACGGACGTCGCGGATAACCTCGTTGAGATTCGTTTTGACCCGATCGAGGCCGGCTTCGACCTCGGCTGGCGTGGCTTGGCGGGCGTTGCGGAGGGCGGTCAGGCCCATACCGGTGGCGAAGAGGGATTGGATGACGTTGTCGTGCAGGTCACGGCCGAGGCGGGTGCGTTCGGCGAGGGTGTGGGCGAGGGTGCGCTCGCTGCGTTCGATGGCGCGGCGGTCGGCGAAGTGGGATTGCACGAGCCGGGCGATGAGACCGGTCTCGTCGTTGCGGATGGCCAGGGTGGCGATGGGCGCAGCGTCGCCCTCGCGAAGGCTGGTGATGATCTGCCGGACCGGGTTGAGCACCCAGCGCTGGATGCAGAGGGTGGTGGCGGCGATGAGCAGGAGGCCCTGCAGCAGGAAAATGAGGATCTCGTCGCGATTGAATTCATCGATGGATGCGAGTCCGGCAGGCGTGTAGTGGAGTTTCAGCGACGCCACCGGCGCACCGTCCGGGCCGGGAAGTGGGCGCACGATTTCAAAGCCTTCGGACCTGGGGAGAGTGGCGGGCGCAGCCTGGGCGGTGTCGATCGTCACGTGAGCACCCGTGAGTTTGCCGAGAGTTTCGAGGTGGGGTTCATCCCAGCTGTAGGCGGCGATGAGCCAGCCTTGCGCCGGCGTGGTGCGGGCGGTGTCGGCGGAAGGCTGAATCGGGGCGGCGCGGAATTCGCAAAGGCCGTCGCCGAGCGGAAAGAAGAAGCTGGCAAAGGGTTCGCGCGAAAGTTTCTCGCGCAAAGTCGCCGCCGGCACCGGGAGGGCAGGGGCGTTTTCTCCTCCCTTGGCGGCGTACACGAGCGAGCCATCGGTGCGAAGGACCCAGGCGGCGCGGAGGTGGAAAGTATCGACGCTGGCGTCGATGTTGATGCGGGCCCACTCGCCGGAGGGGTCTTTAAGGAAGTCGGCCATCTCGTCCCACAACGAGTAGTCGCGCGTGAATTGGGCGAGCGGATACCCCACGAGGGAAACGATTTCATCGAGGAGCTGGCTGCGTTCCTGTTGGGCGACTTCGGCGGTGCGGGCGGTTTCAGCGCGTTGAGTCGACGTCAGTAGGCCGACGCCGCCGAGAAAGAGGGCCAACAACAGGCCGATGAGCAGGGTAAACCTGAGGTTAAGGGTCATGCAGGCGGGCGAGAAGAAACGAACGTCAGCCGCATGTGGAGTCTCAAGTGGATGGGGCGGACGGGATTACTTTCACATCGTCAAGTCGCCAGTCGCCATCGGCGGTGCGGGACATGAGCGCGGTGATGGCGTCGCCTTTTTTAACGGTCTTCACGACGTCGGCATCGACGACGAACATCATCGTCATCGCCCTCATCACGCCGGGGATGGCCTCGTGTTTCACCATGAGTGCGTCTTGCGCGGGCAACACGTCGGTGACGACGCCTTTGAGCGGGTGTTTTCTCGGGGATTCTTTCTGGCCGGCCTCGGAAGCGGTGGAAGAGGCGGCGACGGTTTTGGCAGTTTTGCTGCAATCACAGGCGGAGGCGCGCGTCGTGAGAGCGGCAGCGACGAGCGTGAGGGCCAGGATGGGTGCGAGAACGGAGCGGAGGGAGGCGAGCATGAGCGTCATGGGTGAATGAGAGTTTGTTTTTAAGGAGGAAAAGAGCGAACGATTACCAGCGAAATTCTACGCCGGCGAAGAGGCTGCGGCCGTCGCCGGGGAGGAGTTGGGGCTGATCGAGGCTGGCGGCGTTTTCGATGACTCCGGTGGTGGCGGCGTAACGTTTGTCGGTGAGGTTGCGGGTTTCGACGAACCACGAGATGCCGGTGGAGCGGCGCTGGCCGAGGCGGAAGCCGATCAGGGCGTAGGCGTCGGCGGCGACGGTGTTGCGGAAGTCGATGTAGTTGTCTTCCGGCGACCACTCGAAGGTTGGGCCGGCGTACCAGCCGCTGGCGTGTTCCCAAGTGAGTTCGCTGCGGATCTGGTGCGGGGCGAGGCCGGCGAGGCGGTTGTTGCCATAGCGGGCGTCGTCATCGAAACGGAAGTCGCCGTAGGTCCAGGCGGCGCGGAGGACGAGGCGATGAGCGGGCGCGGAGGCGGAGGAGTTGGAGGGATTCCAGTCGTAGCCGAGGAGGTCGAGTTCGGTGGCGAGTTCGATGCCGCGGTGGGTGGTCTTGCTGGCGTTGACAGTCGCGGAGGCGGTGGACGGGGTGTTGTCGTGGTCGAGCGTGAGGAGCTCATTTTTCAACGCGGCGCTGTAGAGCGAGAGATCCCAGCGGAGGAATCGGTGGACGCCGCGGGAGCCGAGCTCGACGGTGGTGGCGGTCTGGGCGTGGCGGGCGGTGTTGAGCGTGAGCGTCTCGCTGAAGGAGGGCGGCTCGTAGCTGCTGGAGACGTTGGCGAAGAGTTGGACCTCGCGGGTGTCCCAGCGCAGGCCGAGCTTCGGCATGAGGCGCTCGTAATCGAGTTCGTAGCTGGGGCCGCCAGCAAAGCGTTTTTCGTTTTCGCGTTTGTTAGCGGCGGAGCTGAGGCCGGCGACGAATGTGAAACCGCGGCCGAGCGCGAGTTGGTCCTCGGCGAAGAGTTCGACGTTGGTGGCAGTCTGGTCGGCTTGGGAAACGAGGGTGCCGCGCTGGCCGGCGTTGTTGACGAAGTTGGCGGCATGCGTGAGGCCGCGGGTGAAGAAGACGCCGGCGCGGAGGCGGTGGGTGCGGCCGACGAAATCGCCGGTGTGCGTGGCGGAGGCGCCGAGGAGCAGGTCGTTGGAGAGTTGGTCGATGACCTGGAAGATGGGGTGATCGAGGTCTTTGTAGGTCCACGCGGCGGAGAAATCCCAGAGCGTGTCGCCGGTGCGGAGCGTCGTTTTATTGGCGATGCGGAGGAGGTCGAAGTCGCGGTGTTGGTCGAGGGTGATGTTACCCGGCGAGGCCTGGCGGGGGTTGGCGTTGAGCTGGGCGCGGGTGAGGCTGCCGGGGAGTTCGGAGTCGGTGCGGACGGCGGTGACGTAGAAGCGCGTCTCGGCTGTGCCCGAAAAGCGGATACCGGCGTTGACGAAGAGGCGGTGATTTTCCTGTTCGGCGTGGTCGCGGAAGCCGCCCTGCGACTGGCGGGTGAAGGAGGCGTAGCCGTCGAACTGGTTGTGCGCACCCGTGGTGCCGCCGGAGGCGACAGAGGCGCGGAGGTAGTTCCATGAACCGGCTTCGGCGCGCGCGAAGAGCGAGGGCGCGTCACGGCCGGTGCGGGAAATATAGTCGATCGCGCCGCCGAGGGTGGAGGCGCCGGTGGCGAGGGCGTTGCCGCCGCGCCAGACGTTGATGTAGGCGGCGCTGAGCGGTTCGAGGGCCTGCATGTCGAAGCCACCGTCGGCGAGGTTGATGGGCACGCCGTCTTGCAGAACGCGCAGGCCACGACCGTGGAAGGTGCGCTGGAGGCCGGAGCCGCGAATGGAGAGGCGGGCTTCGTCAGAGCCGAAACGGGATTGGGCGATGACGCCGGCGGAGAGCGCGAAGGTGTCTTCGACGGTGCTGGCGCGGCCACGCAGGAAGCGCGCGGAGTCGATCACTTCGGCGCCGCCGGGGACGGTCGCGAGTTCGGCGCGGGCGGATTCGAGCGACGGCGAGGTCAGCGAAGGACCGCGATCGGCGGTGACTTCGAGCTTCTCAAGCGCGATGAAGGCGGTGCCGACGGGAACCGACGTGGAGGGAGTTGCGTGGAGGGAAATCGCGAGGACCAGAGAAGCCGATGCGACGAGAGGAAACGATTGGGTAGAGAAAATTTTCACAGGTGATGAAGTTGGGCGCAAAACGCGCCAGGAGTGCGGCCGAGCCGCGGTGATGTTGAGTGGAGTCCAGCCGGGCTTTTGGCAGGCGGCGGCACGCGGAAAACGTGGCGATGCGCGCAGGGGAAAGCGCCGGAGTTCGCGTGGTCGCGTGGCGCGACCGGGTTACGCGAAGAGACGGAGCGATGGCGTGGAGCCGATCGTTCCTTAAAAGCTCAGGCAGCGGAGGCTCGCGGAGGTGGCAGCGGCGGAGCGGCGCGCTCGGTTCGGGGCGGTTCGCGGTCGCGAGGCGACCAACGGGTGGCGACCGGCGCGGTGAAGATCACCTTCGGGGCGGGCTGAAAAACGAGGGGAGTTTTGCTGTCGAGCGAGGTGCCGACCGGGAGCGCGGTGTCGCCGTGTTGTTGTTGGGCGGTGCTGACGAGTTCGCAGACGCCGCACATATTATCCGGGGTAAAGGTGAGGCGGACGGCCTCGCGGACGGGCATGGTTTTCGCGTAGGCGACGATCATGCGGCCCCACGCCAAGGATTGGACCAGATGCCATTGTCCACCGGTGGCGAGGAGCCACGCGAAGAGGACGAGGATGATCTGGAAGCGGCGGCGCATGTCTGGGTGGTTTGGTTGATGGATGGAAACTCGCTCCGCAAGCCCGGGTTGCAGTGCGGAGTACCTGACCGACAAAACCCTTGACTCTCCTGCGCGGGAGTGAGTTTTTGTCCGGC